>NZ_JANPLS010000192.1:0-10327 GCF_031422475.1 Chamaesiphon sp. VAR_48_metabat_403 | reverse complement strand
GATATTACAGGCTGGTGCCCATAGCGTACAGGACTCGATCGGCAAATTATAACCTGCCAGCCCTTTTAAATGACCGCTGGCAATTTTCCCCTTTGTCGTCAACAGCTCGACGATTGGGGCATGGAAAATAGCTCCCGCGCTGTGTCCCACTACATGGATCTCTACATCTTCTTCCCGCACGAGTTTGACAAGCTGTTCAAGTGCTAATCGTGCGCCGCCAGCCTGGTTAACGGTAGCACCGATCGCATTTTCTTTCATCTCATTCCACATCGCTTTGCCCGGACCACGAGCCACCGGCTCTAACGCATCATCGAGTTGATCGAGCAAAAAATCTTTAGCATCATCCAATATCCCTTCCGGTCGGCGACGACGCAGCGATTCCCCTAAGATATTCGTTAGTGTTGTCCAGAAGTCACTATGCCAAATAAATGAGATTGGATAGACTTCTCGATCGAGTAATGTCGCCCGATAGTCAGCTAACCGCTGTACCGCAGAGTTTTCGTCAACTAGTCCACCATGCGCGTATAACAAGATCCGTTTTTTCGTCCAACCTTGGGTAATCCGTGGAAAATCAGTTTGGAAAATTCTCTCGATGTCTTCTGGCGATGTACCAAAATCTCCACCTGGTTTCAATAGTCCATCATTACCCAGACTGATAATATGCGGTCTGAGATCGGCAAATGATAAAACTAATGGATTATTCGCTGCGGCTGAATGACTAATTGCTATAGGTAAGTTCCGATTCAACTCGACCGCCACACCCAAGCGACAAACCCAAATATCATTGCCATTGATCGACCAATCATCGTAGGAAATACACGCAAATCCATTTAATCCCCATTCCTTTCCCCACGAGTTTTGAATCCAAAACCCCCGATCGTCATAAGCGACGATGGCAAAGGCATGACCGCCTAAGATTTTAGCTGTTAACGGGATCGAACCTGCGGTAGTAATCTGATTCCAGCCCTCATGAACGGTGGCCGTTGCATATAAAATCCCTACTTCGGCGATGGCGGCGTGCATGGCAACCAGATCTTGATGGTTGACTCGAAAGTAAGATCCTAACGGTCTTTTGACTGCATCTCTAGAGCGCGGGTCTGTTAACTGACGATCTACAGTTGTCGGTGAATAAATCCATAGTTCTTGCGTACAAACTCCATGCTTATGCCATCCTTTCATGGCACCTCTAGCACTGGAGCCATCGTAATCTTCACCAGCCCACTCATCGTAACGCTTTGCCATTTCGTACAACATGCGCGGACTAATTTCAGTGCGATCGGGAACCACTTTCCGACGGCGGAGTAGATAATGCACTACAGTGGCTAATCCAAACCCAGTACACGCACCCTCTTGTCCTTGGTTTAAGATCGGTACTTGCCACTGTTTATATTCTTCAAGGTCGATCTGCGATGGCACTTCAACCAGCGTGGATGCATACATTAAATCCCGAAAATCTAAACTATCAGGACGGACATTGTAGCTGCGTTTGGGGATAGCTCGATCTTTGTCTGAAGTTTTTTTTGACTTAGTTGTTGCCATATAAATCTACTCCATTTAGGTAACATTATTTCTAACCGCGAACGGGTCTTAACACAACCTTAGCTCGACATTTATCGGTTACTTTTCGGCCACAAGTTCGGGATTGATTATTCTTGTCATAACAAACTCGAATTTCTTCTAAATATCGACTCTTACAATCGATCGCAATTTTGCCACTATCTAGAGTCGGATTGACTGCAATCAGATCGTTTTCTAAATCTTTAACGCTAGTCATGATATAGTCCATCGGTTGTTTGTATTTAGCAGGAATCGCGATCGAATTATAAATTTGTCGCGTTAGTTGAAAATATTTTTCGACCGATAACCCGCTACAAGTACCGTGTTTATCCCATTCATGTTGAATCAATGTTTCACTGGGCATGATATCTAACATTGAATCTACAATTGGCTGAGGTACTGTTGTTTGGACGCTACAGTCGGCGGGAAACCCCCCATTTTCATACTGCGGCCACAATCCATGTACGACCAGGCTATATCGCCTTTCTCCACACTGGGTCGAACTAGGATTGTTATTAGAAGCACAATATTCGGGCGACCAAGACAGGCTCATTACATAATAATCAAATTGTCCCGCGACATTTGCGCGATCGGCTGCCCAGGCATTTCCCATACCTACACAAATCGTCAAGCCGATGACTAGCAAAAGTTTTATTACCTTTAGCATTGCTTTGCTCCTGATTTTATAATTTTTATGGAGTATTTACACTGAATAAGTTGTTTTTATTCGGCGTGCCATTCCGATCCGATCGCTGCAATTTCCTCTGCCGATCGCAGTTAATATTTTATTGAATTATTCAAGCTTCGATCGTCACGCATTCATCCCCGATGCGATTATTTCAGCAATCTCAAACTAAGGTTTTGAAAATTCAGAGTTAACGGTAGTTATTAGCTAGAGAATATCAATATATTTCAGAAAATAATTCTAAACTACATATTATGTAATATAGTATTTCTGTTTTATAGAACCTGCCAGTACTCCTTCCTTACTTCTTACTCAAATCATTGATAAGATCGCGGCGTATATACCCAACTCCCACCATCGGCGCGGGGAATGAGGCGCGTTTGACTAGAGCCGATGAGAATTACCGTTCGCATGTCTGCCGATTCGGGCGCGAATTCGCCTAAAGTGACTACCTTTACCTCTTGCCCAGATCTGCCCAGATTGCGGGCGAGAATGACCGGGGTGGTACTCGATCGAGATTTCATGAGTATTTCCTTGGCAGCGGCTAATTGCCAGCTCCGGTGGCTGGAAATGGGGTTGTAGAACGCGATCGCAAAATCGGCTTCGGCGGCGGCGGCAATTCTGGCGGCGACTACTTCCCAGGGTTTGAGGATATCTGAGAGCGAAATCGCGCAAAAATCGTGTCCGAGTGGCGCGCCCACCGCAGCGGCGGCGGCTTGCATGGCAGAAATACCGGGGGCAATTTTCAGATCGATAGTTTGCCATTCTGGCTTGGCTTCTTTATCCAGAACTTCTAGTACCGCCGCCGCCATCGCATAAATCCCCGGATCTCCTGAAGACACGACGACGACATTTTTACCACTGGCAGCTAAATCTAATGCTAGTCTGGATCGATCGAGTTCGACCCGATTATCGGAGCCGTGACACTGTTTCCCCACACTCAAATCTTTAACTAAATCTAAATAGGTATGATAGCCGACTAAATCTGTCGCGGCTAAAATTGTCTGGCGGACTTGTGGCGACATCCACTCAGCCGATCCGGGACCAGTGCCGACTATAGTTAGTTTACCTTGCGGTTGTCCGATCGAGTTTGGATCGATCGGTTCTGTGGCACTGAGGATGTCTAGGGAGCGGGGAGCGGGGAGCGGGGAGTTGGGAGCGAAAAGTGCGTTCTTGGGGTTCCCCCAAGTGAAGCACCTTTTCAAGACAGATAGGAGGGGGGGAGGGGACTGGGGGACGGGGGGACGGGGGGAAATGGGAGCAAGGAGTTGGGAGTTGGGGGTTTGGAGGGGTATTAATGTCAGGTTTTGGTTCCATTCTGGGGATTCTACCCAGCGAATGGGGAGATTTAAACTAGTGCTAATACTAGCGATGGCGGCTCCGGCGGGTGTTTTGGGGAGAACGATACAAGCTACCGCAGCGAGGGCGAGATTTGCTGCTGAGAGTCGATGGTGGATAATTTCGATCCACTCCAAGATGGTAAATTGGGAGGGTTTCTCGATCGCTAAGACGAGGCTGGTGGGATGATATACCAGTTGCGCTGGACTGCCAGAAATTGCTTGCGTAGTGACGATAATTTGACGCTCACCATCGGCACAGAAGGGGATATCGCTAGCTGTCAGCCACGGTGCATCGCCATCTAAACTGACACTGATACCTGCAATCAGATCGGCGATAAAAGTTTTGACATGTTCTGGGTTGGCAAGTCGGTAACCCTGTGGCGGAGCGGGAAGCACGGTATTAAATTGCAGCTTCCCGGTGGTGGTAATCGCTGGCTTAATTGCCAATACTGCGGCAATTTGCTCGGCGAGATCGTTTACGCCTGTAATGCCACCCAGTAGCGGTACTACGGCACTCCCATCTGCGGCTACCGCCACCACAGGCGGCTCTGTCTTACTATCTGTCAAAATTGGTGCCAATGTCCGAATCAAGATTCCCGTCGCGCACAGCCCAATTATCGGTACGCCCTGACAATATAATTGCCGCACGGTATCGCCAAAATCCGTAAAGCTCACATCCACATCTGTAGTTCTACCTGTCAATCCATACAATTGCGCTCCTGGTAAGGTTGTCATTAATTGACGAGCTGTGGGTACGCTAATTTGGTTGAGGACGACAACGATGGGAGGATGTCTATCGAGCACGATCGAACGAGTGAGGGTCTTTCTTATCTTATCGTTGAATCTGGCGCACACTGATGGATTTGAGAATTTAGCGATCGATATTGCAGCTTTCCAGAGCATCTAATTTTATACTGTTCGATATGCGGTCGATCGCAATCCTCTAATTAACCCAAGTTGCTAGTTATGGGTTTTTAGTGGGATGGGTGTTAGGTTTTAGCTATTAGGTTTTATCCCATCGCTAATACCCAATACCCAATACCTAATACCAAAATCTTTAACATTGGTTATAACTAGCAAAGCAACTTGCGTTAATTATCTAAATACTTTATTTTTTCGGATCTATGGCTCGTAAAACGCTTTTATATGTCATTACCAAATCCGAGCTAGGTGGTGCCCAAGGGCATGTCTACGATCTGATCTCATCGCTATATCGAGATTATGAAATTCATCTAGCAGTAGGTAAACCCGGATTATTAACAGACAAGGTGGCTGCGCTAGGGGTGAAAGTTCATATCATACCGAGTTTACAGCGGCGGATTAGTCCGGTTAAAGATATTCGGGCGATTAAAGAATGTGTAGATATTATTAAATCGATCGAACCAGATTTAATTCATTGTCATAGTAGTAAAGCTGGAGTCGTCGCTCGATTAGCTGCCAAAACTTGTCGGGTGCCAGTCATATTTACCGCACACGGTTGGGGTTTCGATCCGCGCTCTCCACGCCTGCAACGCAATATTGCTTTAGGCATTGAAAAAATCTTAGCTCCCTGCTCTACTAAAATTATTTGTGTCTCAGAAAGCGATCGTCAACTCGCAATTTCTCTGCAAGTAACGGCTCCAGAATTAGTCGTGACGATTATGAATGGCATCGCACATGGCACCACTCCAACTGCCACACCTTCGCAACAGCCACCTAAGCTAATTATGGTAGCTAGATTCAATCGCGGTCAAAAAGATCAGCATACTTTAATGAGAGCGATCGCGCGCGTAAAAAGTCCAATCGAACTCGATTTTGTCGGTACTGGCCCCGATTGGGAGGAAAGTAAAGCACTCGCTAAAGATCTGAGAATTGACGATCGCGTTGCTTTTTTAGGCGATCGATTAGATGTGCCAGATTTGTTGGCTCGATCTCAGATTTTTGTCTTGAGTACGCATTACGAAGGCGCACCGATTAGTATTCTTGAAGCGATGCGTTGTGGCTTACCAGTTATTGCAACTAATGTTAATGGTATTCCCGAACAAGTAACCGATAAAGTCACTGGTTTATTAGTTCCACATCAAGATATCGATGCTTTAACTAAAGCGATTTCTAATTTGATCGTAGATCCGATCGTTCGCCAACAAATGGGCGATGCTGGTAAAAGTAAGTTTTTTCAAGATTTCACGGTCGAGCAAATGGTTGAGAAAACTCAATCATTGTATCTATCTGTTTTAAGTTAGATTAGTTGCAGTTGTGGCAAAATATCGATCGGACAAATCCTGACTTATTTTATTGCTTAACCATCACCACTCGA
The DNA here is from genome assembly GCF_031422475.1 of Chamaesiphon sp. VAR_48_metabat_403. NCBI lineage: Bacteria > Bacillati > Cyanobacteriota > Cyanophyceae > Gomontiellales > Chamaesiphonaceae > Chamaesiphon > Chamaesiphon sp. VAR_48_metabat_403. The sequence continues at coordinate 4,449 of NZ_JANPLS010000192.1, read as the reverse complement.
TCGTTATTATCGAAGTAATCCTTAACTCTGACTACTTGTTTGTGGACTATATTTCGAGGTAATTTATTAAAATCAAAATACTCAATTTCTTTTGCTTCTTCATTATTTTGTAGATTGCCAGCAACTACTCGGCACTTATAAGAAAACACCAAATCGTTTTCTTCCGGTTTCGAGTAAATCCCTATCAATTTTTCGACAACAATATCTAATCCTGTTTCTTCTTTTACTTCCCTAATCACACAGTCCCAAGGTGCTTCTCCATTTTCCACGGTACCACCCGGTAAATTCCAGAGATCGAGATCGGTTCTCAAACACCATAAAATCCGATTTTCTGCATCTGTGATGATGGCAAATGCCCCAATAGTGAATGTTTGTTTCATATTTATACAGTACTTTCCAGTAATATGCAGTACGTTATTAGTTCGGAAAGGGGGGAGCGGGGAGCGGGGAAGGATTGTACTTCACAATTTAGGAACGTGCTGTATCGACATTAAAAAGCGGGAGGAGCAATTCATCAATTACCCCTCCCGCTTTTCGTAAATTATGGCAGTCGGGATGTTACGATCCGACTTTAGCTGTCGATCGTTGTTTGCGACGACCGATTGGTGCAGCACCCGCAGTAGCCACCTCATCCGCAGCACCGACAGCAATACTAGCCTTCCGAGGCGTATTACCATCTTCAGGTGTCTGCATCATTAGTACTAGTAGCGGGCGACTTTGCAATTCGCGGCGTACCAGACGTTGGAGTGCAGATTCTAATTCGATTTGCAGTCCAGTCCAGTCTACATCAACTTGACCGGATTCAAACGTGCGGGCAAAGCGTCCCCATCGCTCGATTAAGGTATTTTCGATGGTTTTTTGAATCAATGCAGAAATTAACGATGGTTCGACACCAGTGACGACACCGCGCAGATTGACTTGCGGTTTGACCATCATTTTACCATCTAGCCCGATCGCCAGCGCAACTGTGACTACACCGTCTCCGGCTAACTGTTTGCGTTCTTCCATTACCTGTGCTTGGTCGTGGACGATACCAGCGTTATCGACTAGTTGTATTCCCGACGGGACTTTACCATTTTTACAGATGCTATTTTCAGTCAGTTCGACAATATCGCCATTGTCGATAATAACCATATTTTCGGCGGGAATGCCCGTACTTTGAGCGGTTTGGGAGTGCTTGATCAGCATCCGGTGTTCGCCGTGAACGGGGATAAAGTATTTAGGACGAGTCAGACTCAGCATTAATTTCTGATCTTCTTGGCAACCGTGTCCGGAAACGTGGATGCCTTTATCGCGTCCGTAAATGACGTTGGCACCTTGCATCATCAATTTGTCAATGGTGTTGACTACGGCGATGGTGTTGCCCGGAATTGGGTTAGCTGAGAAGATAATTGTATCGCCTTTACGGATGCGGACTTGGCGGTGTTGACCGTTAGCAATCCGCGTCATCGCAGCGAGGGTTTCGCCTTGAGATCCGGTGGTGAGGACGAGGACTTTATCGTCGGGGAGATGATTGGCTGACTGGAGCGGCTCGAATACGTCGTCGGGACAGTTAATATAGCCCAAGTTGCGCGCGTGAGCGATGACGTTGAGCATCGATCGACCGACTACACAGACTTTCCGATTGTACTTCATGGCGATCTCGATCGTCATGTTGATCCGGTGGACGGAAGATGAGAATGTTGTGACCATCACCCGACCTTTTGCTAAACTGATAAACCTGTCGAGGTTGGGGAATACGGAACGCTCGGATGGTGTAAAGCCAGGAATCTCGGAGTTGGTAGAGTCGCTGATCAGACACAGCACGCCTTTTTCACCATGTTCGGCGAGTTTGGCGTAGTCGTATGCTTCGCCATCGACGGGGGTATGGTCGAATTTAAAGTCGCCAGTATGGATGACGACACCGACGGGAGTATGTAAGGCAACTGTAAAGCTATCGGCAATCGAGTGGGTATTGCGGATAAACTCAACGAAGAAGGATTCGCCAATTCTGACGATATCGCGGGGGGCGACTGTTTTAATTTTAGTCCGATCGGCAACGCCAGCTTCTTCTAATTTACCTTGCAATAGTGCCATTGCTAGGCGAGGGCCGTAGATAATCGGAATGTCGAATTGCTTGAGGTGGTAGGGAATTCCACCGATATGATCTTCATGTCCGTGGGTGACGATCATCCCTTTAATCTTGTGCTGATTTTCTCGCAGATAGGTCATATCTGGCAGGACGATATTAATGCCATGCATTCCATCGGTGGGGAATGCCAATCCAGCATCGAGCAGTAAAATCTCGTCATTAATTTCAAAGACGCAGGTATTTTTACCTATTTCATGTAAGCCGCCCAATGGGATGATCTTGAGGGTGGGTTCGGATGGATTTTTAGCAACAACTTTGGCTTGCGATGATTTGAGAATTGGACTCATTTAGATAAATTTAGATAGTTGGATGATTGTTATACAAAACTGTTTTTTTCGATGTGTCGATTGGCAGCTACTAATTCAGTTAGCTGTCATACCTGGTCATTAAAATCGAAACCTTTTAGCTGTGGTGGTGCGCTGCTATATTCCGATCGCCTAACTGCTTGGAAATCGTAATTTAAGTCGATCGCGTCGATCGTCACCACAGTCATTGAAACTCTTTCGAGCTATGCCATTTACACTCTAACATGTAAATAAAACTGGTAATCTGGCTTGCTAAAACTATGCGCTAGAAATTTGCACTGGCTGTTATTAAACTAACTGAATATTAATTATCTAGAACCGAAATCGATTAGTATCGGTCTCACATCCATCGGTCGAGCTTGGCTCAGAGTTCTGTCGATTTTGAATTTATTACTTCGATCGGACTGATACTGCTAACTCGTCAAATTTTAACCTAGCAGCTTTCAGACTTATTAGCATTTTTCCTCGTTATCTTAGTTGTATCATATTATTGGCAATGGGTCAATCGGTTACCATGCGATCGCTCGATTCGATCGATTAGCTGGGGTCGCTACTGCTGGTTGAGATTAAGCCCTGTTGGTGCAGCAGTGCTTGAATCTGCGGTAGTAATTGGTTCGGTAATTCACACATGGGCAACCGCAAGCCGCCGACTTCCCAACCTTGCAGTTTTAAGGCGGCTTTAATCGGCATGGGGTTGGGTGCGAGGAATAGCCCCTTAAACAATGGCAGCAATTTGATGTGCATTGTCATCGCGAGCTGATTTTGCCCGGAGGCAAACGCCGCAATCATCGCTTGAATTTCAGTTCCGACCAAATGACTGGCAACGCTGACTACGCCCGTACCGCCAACAGCTAGAATCGGTAACGTCAGAGAGTCATCGCCTGAATAAATTGCAAAATCTGGTGGCGTAAGGCTGCGAATTTGGCTCACTATATCTAGATTACCCGTAGCTTCCTTAATTGCCACAATTCCAGCTAATTTAGCTAGTTTACCGATCGTCTCTGGCTCTAACTGTTGTCCGGTACGTCCGGGAATATTGTAGAGCATCATCGGTAGGTCGCAAGCTGCCGCGATCGCCTCAAAATGTTGGTACAAACCAATTTGCGGGGGCTTATTATAATAGGGCACTACTTGTAAACTGCCATCTACTCCTAGTTTAGCAGCTTTTTGGGTTGCTTCGATCGCTTCACTCGTAGAATTCGATCCGGTACCTGCAATTACTTTTGATTTACCCGCCACCGCCTTTTTGACGATTTGAAACAGCTCGTACTCTTCATCCCAACTCAAGGTTGGCGATTCTCCCGTCGTTCCACAGACGACAATTCCATCGGAACCATTGTCGGCTAAATACGCCGCTAATCTCTCTGCTTCTGCATAATGAACGTTCCCATCGGTGTCGAAGGGTGTAACCATTGCCGTAATGACTCGTCCGAAATCAATTGTCATGGGAGAGGGGGGAGATGGGATGACCTGTAGGGGCTGGTTTGCGGCGCGCGCTCGCCTTTGTTCCCCGATGGTTTAGCGCGACAAGACAATGCTATCAATCACTGATGAACTAAAAATCTCGTTCAAACCCGCCCTCCCCCACCAATAACTCCTTCAATAATCGATTGTTGCTGGTGGGGTTGGGCGGGTTCGTTTGATATTTATTGGTGAAATCGATGATTTCTAGCATAAACCCGCCCCTACAACGTATATGAATAAACCTGAATTTAGAATTGCGGATAGATCTCCGCGTCACACCAAACCACCTACTTCCGTTTGAGCCAATTCTTCTCAATCAACAATTCGGCAATTTGCACGGCATTCAGCGCAGCACCCTTGCGGATTTGATCGCCGCAGAGCCACAATTCCAAGCCATTAGCATGGGAGATATCCTGACGAATTCGTCCGACTAATACCTCATCTTTACCCGAAGCATCGATCGGCATCGGAAAATAATTCGCTTTCCAGTCTTCTACTAATTTTACACCAGGAGCAGTGGCTAAGATCGATCGAGCCTCATCTGGATCG
>NZ_JANPLS010000191.1:0-7288 GCF_031422475.1 Chamaesiphon sp. VAR_48_metabat_403 | reverse complement strand
GGATTCGGCGAGTAAAAGAAGTATTATCGATTCCCATTATTGCTAATGGCGATATTTTTTCGGTAGAGTCGGCTGTCGCCTGTCTGGAGCAAACCGGAGCCGATGGCGTAATGTGTTCGCGCGGTACGCTCGGCTACCCGTTCCTCGTTGGTGAGATCGACCATTTTCTCAAAACGGGCGAACTATTACCATCGCCAGGTGCGATCGCCAGATTAGAATGTGCTAAAGAACATTTACAAAACTTGTACTTATACAAAGGCGAACGTGGCATTTTACAAGCTCGCAAACACATGACTTGGTACGCCAAGGGATTTTCAGGTGCTGCGGAACTTCGCGTGCAGTTACAGGAAATTAAGAATGTAGCCGAAGGAATAAGTATAATCGATCGACAGATAGAGTTATTAGATCGAGTGGTGTAGCGGCTAGGAACTGGATGTGCAGATCGCCAGCCACTTACCAATTATAAATTACCGCGCAGAGCTGCAAGCAAGAATACGACGATCGGACCAGCAATCATAATCATCGCCACCATTGATAGCTGGGCGATGACTTCCCAGTTAATACTCAGTACAGCATCAACAATACCGCTCAAAAAATCCATATTTCCTCTCGAACAAACTTAAATTTATTATATAGCCAACAGGATCGGCGATTCAATTTTATCTGTGCGAAGCAGGATTAGATTAATTTAGTTTACAAAACTACATGGAGAAGGGGGGAGATGGGAGAGCAATTTAACAAGGAAAGTGTAAATCGATGTAAATACCAATAGACTAGATAAGTAATAATTGACTGACAAAAATATGTCTACATGGCGGTGTATAAAGCAGTGTGGGGCTTGCTGTAACCTCGATCCAAGCGATCGACCGGATTTGGACGAGTACCTGCCACCGGAGCAGCTAGCCATCTATCTGAGTATGGTGGGTGAAGATGGTTGGTGTGTGAATCTCGATCGCGATACCCGTGCCTGTAATATTTATGAAGATCGTCCCTCTTTTTGTCGGGTGCAGGAAGATACCTTCGTGGCGATGTTTGGGATCGAGCCAGCGGATTTGAATGATTTTGCGATCGCCTGTTGTCGGGAGCAGATTGAAGGTGTATATGGAGAGCGGAGTCTAGAAGCAATTAGATTCGATACGGAACTGGAAATTTTACTGTAAGTCTCGACCTTTCGCGATCGGTATGAGAAGATGAAATTAACATGAAAACTTTAGTTGTACTTCAGATTATCCAGTGACTAGCCCTTCTGATTCGGAAACTTCTGCTCACAATATTATCATCCCCACCACCGTTACTGAATCTGCAACAAGTCTTCAAAAATCGAGTGTATGGAGTACGTTCTTTTCGACGTTTATCACCATATTTCTGGCTGAGATGGGTGATAAAACTCAATTAGCGACGTTGTTATTAAGTGCCCAATCTCAATCGCCGTGGATCGTGTTTCTCGGTGCGGGGACGGCGTTGATTGCAACTAGTTTGGTGGGGGTATTATTGGGGCGTTATCTGGCGAAGATATTGTCGCCGAGAACTTTAGATATTGCGGCGGGAATGTTATTAATGGTAATTTCAATTTTATTGTTAGGGGATGTCGTCCAGTTTTAGGGTAGGTTGGGTTGAAGAATGGAACCCAAAAGCCCTAATGTGTTGGCATGTTCGTTGAGTTTTGCTACGTGCAACCCAACCTACGAATTTTCAGCGGTAGCGATCTCATCTAGACGATTTATTTCATTGTCTTGTCAACTTATCCATTTACTCCAGCGAGTATCGATCTCCATAATGTCTAAAACTTTAGCCCCCATTCCCTAAGATAAATAAACTGACTAGCGTGCTGCTATTCCAAAGACTGTGTAAAAGCATTGGTGCAAGCAGATTACGAGTGCGAACGTAGACAACACCTAAGATAATTCCCAATGTGGTTAATGGTAAAATTTCGGATAAACTCAAGTGGGCGACCCCAAATACCAACCCACTAACGACGATCGCGCCCCATACTGGCATGTAGCGGGTCAAGGAAGGCAGGAGAAATCCTCGGAACAGGAATTCTTCAAATAACGGTGCTGCGACGGCTGCTGTGCCGAAGAACAGCCACAGCGCAATCGTGTCTTTACCTTCGAGGACGATTTGGAGGAGTGGATTGCTACCACCTTGTCCGTGCCAAATTTTCTCATTGATTAACGATACGATAATGACGATCGGGTTGGCAACTAAATATCCGCCAATGCCCCATAATATCCAGTTAGATTTCCAGTTAAATTTAAACCAATCTGGTGGGAGTGGAAAATAAGATTTTATCGATAGATACAGTACGCCGATACCTAATCCAGACATCAAGACATAGCTGCTAAATACATATATGCCTTGTCCTCTAGTTGTTAATGTGGCAGGATTGACAATTGCACTAAAGAATGTGGGTAATAAAAACTGTCCGACAAAAAAGAAACCTACCATAAATACTTGCCAAACAATCTCCCAATCCCATGGTGTAGTCCACTGAGTCGAGATATTTGCCAATAAAACTTGCGATATGGATCGTTCCGCTCGTTGCCCAATGGCGAGGGTGATTAATCTGACGATAAAAAAGACAATTAAACCGACACCACTCAAGCCGATAATCACGCGCGGGACGGTAATTAAGGCTACTTCAATCAGGGCATTTTTAGCGGCAATTTGTTCGGTAGTATTGAGTTGAGCTAGTGTGGCTCGATCGTCTAGATTTGTATATAATTCAGTAAGAGCGCGATCTCGAAACCAGCCTTTAAAGTTAGTGGTAATTTCCGATTGAATCTGTGGTGCAGTAGTTTTATCGATTGCGGATGGTTGTTTCCAAATCTCTATTAACGATCCTGCCAGATTTTTAGAGCCAGATTGCTGGGAAGTGGTAATAACTTTATGCCAAGTTGCGATCGCTTCTTTCTGTTGTTTGTTAGCTGCTTGTAAAATACCAATCCGCAGATCGATTTTGTCAATTTCGAGTTTGGCTGCGGTAATTGTTTTATTAATTAAGTTAGTTTGAAGCGCGAGGGATTCTTTAGTATTAGCATCTGCGGCTGCTAAATCTGCTAAACTACGATTGAGGCTATCAATCGCCGTCTCATCGCTCGATCTGATATTCTGGTATTGTTGAGTTGCAGAATTGAGAACATCCGCACCAACGATCGATGTTTGTAATGCACCTAAACCCTCTAGATCGGCTGTCGGCTTCCATTCAGATGCAATTAATACCAAATCGGTTTGGTACAGCTCGAATTTGCCTTGAATCTGCGGTCGATCGAATGTGCCAATTAATGAGAAGATTAGCTTAAATAGGATAAAGATGGTCAGTACGCTTAGTAAAATTCGGCGTATCGATTGAAAAGATGTGAGATTTTGGCGATCGAGACTCATTAAAATGCCAAGTTAAAGTTTATCATTCCGATCGTTATTATATGACGTTAACTCAGAAGTTTGCCTATCTATTTAGTATTAGTTTTGGGCTGAGTATTCTAGTCTATTTATTACGCGGTTTTGGGATCGTGACTTTTCTACCAGGAGGCATCCTCCTGGCTTTACTTGTACTCGCGCTCTCGACTTTTTTTACTTATACTATTCTCATCACCAAACGCTAACAATCGGAGAGCGGGGAGTGTGGTTGTGCCTACGGCAGGCTATCGCCAACGGCTCCGCTCAACCACCCTACCGTGCATACACAAGTCGGCTAGACTTCGTTTCGAGGTGTAAATCCCCCTTAGAAAGGGGGATTTAGGGGGATTCAAGCCAACTTCGCTTATTTCTAGAGATGTGTATACACGGTAGTTCAACCACCAGGGGAGTAGGGGACTGGGAAGATTAAAACTCTAATCACTATTCACTTTCCACTAAATCTAACAGCCTTGCTGACATCGAGATAATAAGCGATTTAGAATTTCTTTACCGCGTGGGGTTGTGACTCTAACGCGGATATAATCTGGATCTTGGCGTTGCCAAACAACTTGATACCGAGTGCCATTATTATTCCAGGTATAGATTCTGCGGTTACCATCTCTTAATACTGTCGCACCCGATAATTCGATCGATTTATTCGAGCCGCGTAGTTGTCCTCGATACTGGTAGGTATTATTCTGATAGTAAACGTGAACATCCCATTCGCGATCGCTAAATGAGCCTTCTAAATTATTAGATTGAGCTACTGCTACCATCGGCACAAATGCCTGAGTAAATAGCGGCGTTGCTAGCCCAAATATGAATAATGCCGCAGTTGAGTAAATTCGTTTCATCAGATGAGCGAGGATAGATGCAACCGACTACACTCGCGAATGAGTCAGTTCCGAACTGGTATGATACTTTTTATGATGAATGGTGCGGATAACGGGGCAAACCGATCTGCTATCCACAAACTGCTGAGTCACGCGAGCCGCAAAATCTAAAATTACTTAGTTGTGCTAGTTGCTGGAGTGGCTTTTTTATTGCGTTCGCGAATTAATTTCAATTGATTAGTCCGAAAATCCTCTGTCGCAGAATTCAGTTGTTCGCGTTGTTCGTTACTATAGTTAGGATTATTTTTGCCACCGAGTTGGGCTTGATTGATCAGGTTTAGCAAGCCAGATGTATCGCCGCCGGATGCTCTACTAAAAGGGTCGCGGTTGTCGCTAGTACCATTAAAAGTATTATTGTATTGAGCCGATGCAATTGTCGGCAGCAATGCTACTGACAAACCTAGCAACAAACAAACAGGAGTGCGGAAAAGTTTCATAATCTAACTTGAGTGAGGGGATACTAACTAATTTTAGCAAAACTACCAATTTAGTGCTGCTATTAATTGAGATAGCTGATGTTGACAAATAGTTCCTCAGCTTAGGCTAAACGACGTTTTAAGAGGGGTTGAATGGCTATGAGAGTTAATGCTGCAAACCCGACTAAAATTGCCAGCGAGGTGCCGAAAGTGATGTTACCCCAAGGTGCTTGAAGAACGATACTACCGAGATCCCACTGAGGATGATTGTACAAGTAGCGAATTGGCTCGATCGCATAAGTTAGTGGATTGAGCGAGGCTACCCATTGCAACCATTGGGGCATAAACGATAGAGGTGCTAGTGCGGTACTGGCAAATAATAAAGGTAAGTTCAGGACAAAAATTACCGCAATTAGCTCGATATGTCCGGGGAGTGCAAAGGTGAAACCCAGACTCAACGCCGTTACGCCTAATACGAGGAGCAAAATAATCAGCGCGATGATGCCCAAGCCAGCAATGCTGGGCAAACCAGCACCCATGAGCGCATTAACCATGACGATCGCGGCGGTTTGAACGAAACTTAGTGCTACAATATAAATTGCCGAAGCTGCGACGATCGAATAACGAGATGCCAATGGCGCGACGAGCAGCCGATTGAGGAAGCCAAATTCGCGATCGAACATCACTGGCAATCCGGCATTTAAAGCTCCGACAAAGGCGGTAAATACGATCAGTCCCGCCCCTAAAAATTGCCCGTAGCTCAAGTCATTACCCATCATCCCCTGCGGCGCATTTTGAAAGAGCGCGCCAAATAGTAACAACCACATTAACGGTTGCATGATGCCTGCAACTAGAGTCGAAGGACGACGCTGGAGTTGAATGAACAGGCGTTTGGTGAGTGCCAGGGTTTCTTGGATGAAATCAGCGATCTCATTAGATTGTAATGGTTCGCGCGATCGCAGGCGATCGCTCGGAGCTAAGTTTAGAGGTGTGGAAGTGTCGATCGTACCGCTCATGGTAGGTTTGGGGGAAAAGGATGAAAAAGGTTAATTTTAGCTATTTTCTGTGAGTAAATCGTTGCCACCAATAGTAAGGATAAAGCTGACGACGAAACCGATGGGCGAATTCTTTACCTGTTAGCAGTATGCCCACCCAGAAGAGGACTTCGCTAATTATGACTAAAATGGTTGCGGTTGTTGCTTTAGAGGCAATCGATAAGGGTAAGATTGGGACGGCGAGGATCGCCGCCCACAATAGGCAAGAAATGACGATGAGCGATAGTCCGATCTGGACATAAATTTTCGATCGCACTATATTTTTACCCTTAGCGCATACTTTGTTTTTTCTCTGCTTTGAGATCGCGCTTGCTAGCGGCACTAAGTTCGGCATCTAGCAAGGTTTTGCCTGTGGCAGCTAGATAGACATCATCTAGACTGGGGCGCGATTGGGAGATGCCAAAGATGGGAATCCCCGCCGTCTGTAACGCTTGCTGAATGGTCATTAGCACGTCACGATCTGGTGTGACGACCAAATTGAGCGAGTTTGCCGAAGAAGTTGAATTGACGATCGCTTCCTGCACGAAGGGGAGTTCGCAGAGCATCTGCTGGGCTTTTTCGGCTTCTGGGAGCGGGGTAAACTCCCGAATTCGCAGGACGATCCGATCTCCGCCTAACCGATCTTTGAGATCTGTCGGCGTACCTTCGGCGATAACTAATCCCCGATCGATAATACCGACTCGATCTGCCAGTGCGTCAACCTCTTCGAGATAATGACTGGTAATTAAAATCGTCGTTCCACTCGCGCGGAGCTGGCGTAAAAAGTCCCAGACTACTACCCGACTCTCGATATCCAATCCGACTGTCGGTTCGTCTAAAATCAGGACTTCCGGCTGGTGTAATAATCCTGCTGCTAGATCGATCCGTCGTTTTAAGCCGCCAGAGTAGGTACCCGTTTTTTTATCGGCATAACTGTTTAAGTCGAGGATTTCTAGCAATACCTCGATTCGTTGTCGGGCTTCCGCTTTAGGAATATGGTAAAGGGAAGCTTGGAGTTCGAGTAATTCTCGCCCAGTCAGCACCGGATCGAGCGCAACTTCCTGGGCAACATAACCGAGCCGTTTCCGGGCTTCGCGCGGCTGTTCGACGACAGAAACTCCGCCGATTTCGATCGTACCGCTATCGGGCTTGGCAAGGGTACACAAGCACCGAATGGTAGTAGTTTTACCAGCACCATTGGGGCCGAGCAAGCCAAAAATTTCGCCCTGCTCGACTTGGAAGGATACGTCTTTAACTGCTGAGACGTTTCCATAACTCTTGGACAGATTTTGAATATTTACTGCTGCTGCCATCATCTATCTCTGATTATGGACAATTGGTAGTTAAACTAGCAATTTGGGGTGAATCGCCTTTTAACTGCCACTATCTATATTAACAATTTCCGGCATTGCTGGATCGGGGGGAGGAGGGAGTAAGAAGTAAGAAGTAAGGAGTAAGAAGTAAGAGGGGAGACGGGGAGACGGGGGGACGGGGAGACGAGGTGCAATTACTTCTATTCCCTATTCCCTATTCCCCAAAACCTAAA
>NZ_JANPLS010000190.1:0-6900 GCF_031422475.1 Chamaesiphon sp. VAR_48_metabat_403 | reverse complement strand
AAAATAAGCATCAGTCAGCCGATGGCTAATTTATGATGTCCTCAGCGTATCTGGATGTGCGGCGATCGGTAAATTAGACTTTTGTCGATACTTGTCTCAATCGCAACCGAATTCGATCGGATATAAATTGTAATATATGTGCTTGTATAGCTGGTGTAGAATACTGCTATGAAGCAACTTAGCGGTTGCGGTGCATTCGACTTTCGCAGGTAGGCGAGAAACTTATCGATCGTGCCTGATTTATCGATCTTCAAAAACCGAGTTAGATCGTCGATATTCGATCTCTGACCTAGTTTGCGTGTATTTGTATTAAATAATACTTCACTTGCCCATTTTATCACTAGTTACCGATAACTGCTTCCATTTATAACTAAAGATGATGAGGTAATTAGCTATTCCGATAATTATTCAGTCGTCACAAATCGATTATTTATCTCTGTATTTAAAAAACCTGCCGATCGACTTTATTTAAAATTGGTGTAAAAGTTATGGCTATAAATTCTTGCTTGGATAATAGAGAACATTTAATTCAGGAATTAGATCCCAATAGTTTCTTCGATTTACAAGCCGAACAAATTGCCGATCTCCAGCCGATTTTTTTTACAAGAATCGTTCATTCCCATCCAATTGACAAAAAAAATCTAGAAGTAATTGCCTATAGCAAAGCAGCCGATCGATTGAGTTCAGGTATCATCGATTATTTAAGATCGGAACAATGGCTGGTAGACTATCCAGAAGCATTTACAGTCGATCGGATCGAGCTACCCAACCCAGCATATTTTGGCTACTTCTGTCTGTGGGGATACCGCAACAGTCAACCCGAATATATTCAAGTTATCGCCGATCGACCTTTATCGCCCAGCTTGCAAGTATATCTCCAAAAAGCAGCCATGTCGATCGATAAGTATGGCGAAATGTGTCGAGATTGTAGTTTGCAAAGATCGGAATCTCAACTGCTCCAAGAGATATTTCAAAATGTTAGCCATCAATTACGCAATTCGATTTCGCTGATTTCTTTGTGCGCTCATAATCTGCGCTTGGGCTTACCAGAAACCAGTCCTGTCGGCGCACAAGCTCAAATAGTTTGCGATGGCATTCAGAACTTAGATCTGAGCCTCACCGAACTACTCGATTGCAGCCAGTCACAACTACCCAGATTAGTACCTCAAGACCTCAGAAAGCTAGTAGACGAAAGTCTAGAAAGATTGCAGCCGTTAATCGCACACAAACAGTTAAAAGTGACAATCTCCGAAACATCGACATTATTAACAGTCGATCGCTCGCAAATGCAACAAGTTTTTGATAATCTGCTGAGTAATGCCGTCCATTTTAGTCCGATCTCCGGGACGATTACCTGTAGCTGGCAGATTTTTCAAGGTGAAGTTTTAATTAATATCAGCGATGAAGGCACTGGATTATCGCCCGAAGATTTACAGAAAATTTTTAACCCTTTTTATTCGCGACGAGCTGGCGGTACTGGATTGGGTTTAACGATCGCCAAAAAAATCGTTCTCGGACATCAAGGTAGCCTCTGGGCGCAAAATATCGGATCGAAAGGCGCGAAATTTTCGTTAATTTTACCACGATAAATGTAGCTTGGAAGGCAATGGATATAGACCGACAACTATCTGTACTAATCGTCGATGATGACAATCGATTTCGGCAGGGATTGGTAACTTTTTTGAGCTTTGTTAGCGTTAATGGTTCGATCGATGTAGTTGGCGAAGCAACTGATGTAGATCGATCGATCGAGTTAGCAAACCAACATCAACCAGATTTAATTCTGTTAGACTTAGAGCTAGATCGTAGCGACGGTATTACCGCCTTAATCGCGCTCAAACAGATTTCATATCATGGTAAAATTTTGGTACTATCTGGGCATCAAGAAGATGAATGGATTTTCAGAGCGATGCAAGCTGGTGCGTCTGGCTATGTATTTAAAAGTCGAGTGGCTACTCAATTAGCTACTGCGATTAATACAGTGATGCAATCGGAGATTTATTTACCAGCAGAAGCGACTAGTAGTTTTTTCAGGCATTTTCAGTCCGAAGCAGAAACTCTCCCGCCAACTTGTCAACAACTCCACCTCACCGAACGAGAACGCGAAGTTTTATATTGGCTGACTCAAGGTGCATCAAACAACCAAATTTCGCAGCATTTATATGTAACAGTCGCTACAGTTAAAGCCCATCTAACCAGTATCTTTGAAAAACTACACGTCACCAGTCGCGCCCAAGCAATTGTCGCTGCTGTTAAGTTAGGCTTTAGGTTTTAGGTTTTAGGGGAAAAGGGAAAAGGGAAAAGGGAAAAGGGGAAAGAAAATAGGCTCGATCGTTTTTCTCCTCCCACACTCCCCACACTCCCCACACTCCCCGTCTCCCCAGTCCCCCCGTCCCCCCACCCCCCTCTATGGATATTTCCGAAAACTATTACCCAGAATATCCTTGTTCGCGGAATGCGCCGTTTAATTGCGATCGACCGAGAGAAACCGCCCAGGAAGTCAAAGGTGCCAAATTTTGCTTGGATTGTGGATTCCCCGCATTTTTGTCGCTTCCAGCTCAAATTGACGGACAGCAGGGTAATTATCAAGTTACTAGTTTTCTAGGCGTGCGGGGGATGAGTCGCCTGTATGCGGGTGTGCGGATGCAGGATAACCAACCCGTAACGATCGAGGAATATTTAATTCCCGATCGTAGTTTTAGTAGTGAAGAAAGTCAGCAAATTAAAGATACTTTTACTAAAGTAGCTGGAGTCAGTTTAGCAGATGGTCGAGTCCAAAACTTCCGTTTAATTCAGACTTGGGAAGCAATTGCCGAGCGAACGATGGGACGTTGTTATGCGATCGTTCATAGCCTACCTGGTGCGATAACTTTAAATCAATATTTACGCGAAAATCAAACGATAAGTGCCGAACGAGTTCGAGAAATTTTAAATCAAATTTTGCAAACGTTAGAGTTTTTACACACCCAAAAGCTTCGTCTTCCCAGCCAACAAGTACGTCCTGGTTTGGCGCATGGTAATTTAAGCTTAGATAGTATTTTAATTGAAGTTAAAAATGAGCGCGAGTTCGATATTTATTTGTGCGATTTAGCATTGTGGCAACATTTATTTATTCCAGGTCAAATTAGTAATTCGGGTAAAGGTGGAGAGGCTTCTGCTAAAGAAAATTGTCATCGAGATTTAACTGCACTAGGCACGATTACCGCTCAATTGTGGGGAAGCAAACAAATCGATCTTAAAAATGAAGATTGGGGACAGTCAGATCTGCCATTGCGCGCCTTTATCCAACAATTAAGCGGTGCGGGCACTCCATTTGAAAATGCGCGGTTAGCTCGGTTGGCATTGCTGAAATTACCGAAGATCGATCGCGAACATCCACTCGATGCCTCAATTACCAGCGATGCGCCCCCAGTTTCGCACTGGAAAAAAGTAGGGATTATCGGCGGTGTTTCTAGTTTATTACTATTAACCGCCTTGGCAATTTGGTTTGTTCTAGGTCGTAATTCCAAATCAGAATTGACAGCTTTTCGAGATTGGTATGCGCTGTTATCTGGCTTCTCCGATGTCAATGGAGTTCCGACGGGAGAATTTACGTATGCAGGTGAAAAGGATGGCTCCTGGACGAATGCGCTGACATTAAGACCGCAAAGCGATCGCACTCTGCAAGAATTATTTACTAAACCTAAAGCCGATGTATCTGCAAACTTTACCTACGAACCAATTGCTTCGCCAAATATCGATAGTGCTAGCAAACCGATCGATAGTGTAATCACCGATAAACAATCCAAAAACTTTGCCATTACTAGTTTAACCACTAGTATTCCCGCTACCTTCGATCGGCAACAAATTGCTTATGATGGCTTGATTGTATTCGTCGCCTTTAGTAAAAAAGCGACCAGCCTGCCTAAAGCTCTTAATGGTAAAATTACGATCGAACAACTTCG
The DNA here is from genome assembly GCF_031422475.1 of Chamaesiphon sp. VAR_48_metabat_403. Classification (NCBI taxonomy): domain Bacteria; kingdom Bacillati; phylum Cyanobacteriota; class Cyanophyceae; order Gomontiellales; family Chamaesiphonaceae; genus Chamaesiphon; species Chamaesiphon sp. VAR_48_metabat_403. The sequence continues at coordinate 2,956 of NZ_JANPLS010000190.1, read as the reverse complement.
CCAAATTTACACAGGAAAACTCACTAATTGGCAACAACTCGGCGGTACTAATTTACCGATTAAACCCTCTGCACCGACAGAACTTGAAGCTCTACAACTTTTTAAAAAGCTGATCTTCAAAGACGATCCCGAAGATATCGTACTATTCAATAACACAGTCAGCCGCGCGGCAACCGAAATCACCCAGCAGCAGGTTCTCAAAGAATTTGATGAAGAGCGGGCGGGAATTGTCGGGTTTGGAACTTTAAGCAAAACTTGGAACCAATGCTCTGGCTATCCCCTGGCGATCGTGAATGGCGAAAAACCACCCGTACAAGTACTATTTAGACTCAGCGGCAAACCGATTAACCCCGCCGATAACTTGTGTGACAAAAATAATTATCTAGACGTTGCCAGCTTCCAATCGGGGCGTTACCCCTTAGGTTATGCAGTCTATGTAGTGTATCCTAAAGATAACACGCTGCCGCCTGCGGGTAGCAAATTTGCCGAGCTGTTGAAAACTCGCCAAGGACAGTGTTTATTGAGTAAAGTGGGGCTGGTACCATTACAACCCATGCCAGAAAAATATCTAAAATCCAATGTCTGTAAATAGATGCCCTAATCCTAGCTGCGAGTATTTTAATCGCGTCTTACCGAGTAATGCTAAAGTTTGCCCGATGTGCGGTACCGCATTAGGAAATGCGATCGCATCAGTACCGCCGCCGCCCAGAGAGATACTGTTGGCGGGGGTAGCACTCCCACCACCGCCAGTAGTCGAGACACCTGCTTCCGAGCCAGCATTAGATCGGACGCAATATCAGCCGCGTGCATCTTCAGTTCCTGCTACCCCAATTCCACCCGCCGCAGATCGCATCCCGCTGCTAAAATTAGTACACAGTTCTGGACATGAGTATAACTTGTTTGGGGAAGCTGGCTTTATCGGTCGGCGCAGCCCTAGCAAACAAGTTCCGCCAGAAATCGATCTTTCTGGAATCCCTGGCGAAGATATTATCTCCCGCCACCACGCGCGCGTCGCCTGGGATGCCGCTCAAACGGCTTATACCATTGTCGATTTAAGTACCAATGGTATTTATCTCAATGGCACTCTCCTGACTGCTGGCGTACAGTATCGCCTGGTTAATGGCGATTCATTACAACTAGGGCAAGAAAATTTAGTCAATTTTCAAGTAGTTGTTAGTTAGGATCTGCTGCTAATTAATGCGGATCTGGAGTCGATTGCGGTTGACGAGTGTTAAGTTCGACAATCGCATAATCCCTAAATCTATCCATATCCGCCTGAAGAGTAGAGTCAACAGCATTACGGACGAAATCATTATTCATCAATAATGCTAAAATTCCCGGCACTTCATAAGTAAAAGTCAGTTTGACAATACTAGATTCCTTGCGATCGTAAAATCTAATCGCCCCTCGATTTGGTAAGCCATCGACAGATTCCCACTGAATAATTTGATGTGGAATTTCCTGAAGAATTCGGGACAACCACGTAAATTCTAGCGTCTTAGTCGCTAGTTTCCAGCGCGAAAGTTCGGGTGTATCTTCGACGATGGTAACTGATTCGATCCACTTCATCCAACGCGGCATCAGTTCGATATTGTGCCACAGATTCCACACATGCTCGATCGGTGCAGCAACTTCGACTTGAACGCTATGCTCTAACCATTGTGACATAAGTATTGTGGGGGGTGGGGGGAGTAAGGAGTAATAAGTAAGGAGTAAGGAAAATCCCCTCCCAGGAGCGAAAAGTGCGTTCTTGGGGCGCGAGCTTTGTGGGGGAAGCTTCCCCCACAAACGTCGCTTTTTTCCCCTGTCTTGTCTTGTCGTTTTATTATTCGGGGGGAACCCCCGAATAAAAACGCCGCTGTCTCGCCTTTTTTGACGGGGAACCCGTCCAAAGGCGAGCCGCAAGTAAAGCACCTTTTCAAGAGAGGGGTGCCCGTAGGGCTACTGGTCGGGTCACCCGCCCAGTGGGGTGGGTAGATCTTCGCTAAAACCTAAAACCTAATTTTTAAAGCTGGCGAGAATTGCTGTAGCTGCTTGTTTGCCAGAAATTGTTGCACCTTCCATACTATCAATATAATCCTGAGCGGTATAACTACCAGCGAGGAAAAAGTTATCGATCGGGGTAGCTTGGGTGGGGCGGAATGGATCCATTCCTGGTTGTTCGCGATAGAGCGACTGAGCTAGCTTGACAACACTCGACCATGTAACATTCAGTTCGCTAGCAGAGGGAAATAGTTCCCGCACTTGCGTGAGGACATGCTCGACGATATCCTCATTTTTCATGGGGATAAAGGGTTCGCCAGGAGTTAGGACGACTTGTAATAGCGAACCTTCACCCTCTCGATAGTAATCGGCGGGGCTGGTTAGCGCAAGATCGGCAAAACAGGAAAAATCAGCATCGGCACTATACAACAGATTATCGAGTCCGGCGGCGTGGTCTAACTGTTTGCGCTCGGCACCATCTTGCATTTCTGTCACCCAACCATCGAAGCGCAGTTGGACGGTAGCGACGGGTACGGCAGTAAGCTTGAAAATATTATCGAAAAAAGTCGATTTGCGCCAATCGGCTGGTATAATGCGATGAATACCCGGCACGTCGCACGCGCAGACGTAAGCATCCGCCGAGATTGTCTCGACATTTTCTCCATTAGCAATCGCAAAGCCATCGATGTGAATATTATCGCCTTCGCCTGTATATTTAATTTCTCGCAATTGACTGCGGGTGTGAACTTTAGTGCCTTTAGATTCTAAATAATCGACGATCGGTTTGAGGAGATATTCAGCGGGCGAACCGACCAACATGTTTAGCTTCGATGCTTCGGTTTTCGACGCGAACATCATAAAAATCGTCAACATACAACGCGCCGAGATATTTTCGGTATCGATAAACCCCAACGCCAGCGCGATCGGATCCCACATCCGGCGTAAGCTATGGTTATTACCGCCATGCGATCGA
>NZ_JANPLS010000189.1:0-2826 GCF_031422475.1 Chamaesiphon sp. VAR_48_metabat_403 | reverse complement strand
GGGTAGCCCAACCGATCGAGGTAGGGGCAATTCATGAATTGCCCCTACCTCGATTTCAGTCTTCAGGTGCTGTCGATCGCGAATTGACGTTAATTAAGGTGATTTGTGGAAATAATGCTTCCCTAATATTGTCTGAGCTTTGATTAAAATGATTGACTGATGGATTTCGATCGATCGCCATCCGACAATCTTAGTCTATCTGTTAATCAAATAAATCATAGTTCAGACGGTATCTTCTTGAGCAGGAATCACCGCAATCGCTCGCTAAGTCCAACTAATCCTCAGGCAAATCTAACTTAGGCGGTAACGACCGTTTGACAGGTGCGGCGGGTTTTGGTCGATCGACATCGCTGCGCGGCGCGATCGCTCTACCATCATCGCCTTCCCAGGGCTTCTTAAATGGTTTTGCGCTTCCGGGATCGCTAGGGGGTCTACTGCCGCCTTTACGGGGCTGCTTGGCCCGAATAGTGGCAACAAATTGCCCACTGCGAATCTCTAGATTATTCTCGACTCGAATTACGTCAAAATCCCAGAAATTACCGACCAGCTTTTGGGGGAGATCTCCAATCAATCGAATTTTGAAGTACCGCTCTTCTTCGGTTTTTTTCTTAGGTGCTTGGCGAATTTTGACAAAGATCTCTCTAGTTTCACGAGACTGATAGATAACTTCACCCCGAATCGAGAAATAACTATCGGGAATGCCCAAGGTTTCGATCGAGGGGAGCGGATGAGCCGCAGGTGCTGGCTCGGCGAGATCTTCTGGATTGCTATTCTCTAATGGTTTGACAACCAATTGTGGATCCCACATTCCCATAATTTGGGCGTGGAGTTTGTTATCTTCCTTGCGAATCCGAGGATAGACTACCCATAAATGCGATTTTTCTAGATCCAGATGATTTTTGATCAAGCTCATGATCCGACCGAGAATGACAGCATCGATCTCTGTCCCATCGTCAGCTAGCATTGTCCCCTGATTGAATTCTTCATCAGAGGGGATATACTTACCTAAGATCAAACCGATCGCCCGATACTGAAGCGGTTCGCTGGCTGGCGGAATCGGTGTATTCCCAGTCAGTTGCAGCATTGGCGGCAACGGTGGATAATCTGCCGGATCTGGTCTTTTTGGTCGTTTGATCGGTTTGGCTGGTCTGGATGCCGCTTCTGGCTGCGATGGTAGTCGATCGGGAGGGAATTGTGCAAAACTCATAGAAAATGCCTTCGGACGGAGTCAAATTTTTCGATCTCCCTCTCATAGTAATCGGGATCTTCGATCCTAAATCGATCGTTACTTCACCAGTCGATCGGATCGGTGGCGGGGATTGGGGAATCCTGTTACATATACATCATGCCCACATCTGGCTGTCAAACTACTATGTAAGCGATCGGCTCTGTCTGCATGACTTTGGTTGCATTTGCTTGCATAATTATTGATGCCAGCCTATTTTAGCAACTTCTGACCATGATTTTCCGGATTTTTCGGATTACCTGGATTACGTTGCTGGTAGGAATCGTTTCTGTACTAAGATTTAGCTGATTTCTTGGATTATGCGGATGATGTTCCTGATGGGAACCTTTACTGTTGCTGACTTTTAACTTTTTACTTTAGATGAATTTTCAATCTGTTGTTGCTACTTTAAATCAATTTTGGAGCGATCGAGGTTGCTCGATCGTTCAAGCCTACGATACCGAAAAAGGTGCTGCTACTAAAAGCCATCATACCTTCTTGCGCTCGATCGGCCCCGAACCTTGGGCGGTGGCTTATATCGAACCCTGTCGTCGTCCGGGAGACGGTCGTTATGGTAACAATCCCAACCGCTATCAACATTACTATCAATATCAAGTCCTGATCAAGCCTTCTCCAGATAATATTCAAGATATCTACCTAGACTCGCTCCGAGCGGTGGGCATCAAACCAGAAGATCACGATATTCGGTTTGTGGAAGATAACTGGGAAGATGCCGCGATGGGTGCCTGGGGTGTTGGCTGGGAAGTATGGCTCGATGGGATGGAAGTCACTCAATTTACCTATTTCCAGCAGTGTGGTGGGATCGATTGTCGTCCGGTATCGATCGAAATTACTTATGGCTTGGAACGGCTATGCATGTATCTGCAAGATGTAGATGCGATCGCTAAAATTCAGTGGAATGATACGCTCACATATGCCGATATCTATCTCCAATCAGAAATCGAGCAATCTACCTATAATTTTGAAGCATCTAATCCCGAATTATTATTTACGCTCTTCGATCTCTATCGTCAAGAAGCCGAACAACTGATCGCCAAAGGCTTAGTGATGCCGAGTCTAGATTACGTGCTCAAATGTTCTCATACTTTTAACATGCTCGATGCACGAGGGGTAATTTCGGTCACCGAGCGCACCCGCTATATCGGAACAGTACGCGGTTTAGCCCGCCAAGTCGCCCAACTCTATCTCGCCCAACGCGAAAAACTCGGTTTCCCCCTCATGGCTAAAGCCATCGCGATCGGCTAGATTTACATTACTTCAAATTGGACTCGATCGCCTGAAATCGTCCCGATCTCTCGATGCCTTAAACCCTTGTGGTGGGCATTGCCCACCCGACAAGATCTTCTGGCTATTCACTATCCAATATCCACTAAATCCTAGTCTTCATGGTCGTCGAAAGGATCGGACAATTGCTTGGCTGGAGAGCCAAACGACATATACAGACCATATGCGGTGGTGAGGATCACCGCTGCACCCAACGTAATGCTAAGAACTGTTGCAGATTCCATGATTAATTTAATTTAAGGATGTTGCTTCTCTTACAATATTAATGAATTTTACAAAAATTTACCAAAAAATCT
>NZ_JANPLS010000188.1:0-19561 GCF_031422475.1 Chamaesiphon sp. VAR_48_metabat_403 | reverse complement strand
AGCCCGATTTCCATCACCGGATTGATAACAATCACCTTACCGCCGTTATCGCGGATTTTAATTAATTCATTCATCAAGCGGGGATGATTGGAAGGCGAATTTGCTCCCGCCAATACCACACAATCAGCTTCCTTCAAGCTTTCTAGGCTGACAATCGAAGTTTTAGTACCAAACATCTCGCTCAATGCAGTCGTCGAGGGTGCATGACATAAATCCGAGCAATCCGCCAGATTATTAGAACCCAACGTTCGCATCATTAGTTGCAATACAAACGCCGCCTCATTCGAGCCGCGCCCCGAACTATAAGAAGCCACCCGTTCGGGATCTAGTTTAAATGCCGCAGTGGCGATCGCGTAAATCTCATCCCACGAAATCCGTTGAAAATGCGAACTTCCCGCCCGTAAAATTACTGGAAAACTCAATCGCCCCAATCGATCGGCTTCATAAGAAGTAAGCTGTTGTAATCTGGCGATCGGATTAGTATCGAAAAAATGCCCAGATACTGGCGGCTGAATTTCGGCGGTAATTGCCTCGACGCTTTTCATACAGCGTTGGAGCTTTTCGCCTTCTTCATTAGTAAAGCCCCCTTTTTGTCCCCCCGTTCCCCAAGAGCAAGACAAGCAGGCACTATGGTGCAGTAAAGTTTTCCAGATTTTTGCCCCATCTGGAGACAGCGTATGCTCTGCCCAATACTTAATTATGGGCAGCCCCCCACCAATTTCTGGAGTATCCTCGTTAGTTTCGTTAAACGGCGGTTGGGATGGTGGGGTAGTTTCCATACATTTTTACTACAAGGATCTCATTTTTAACCAAGATAACCCAAATTCCCGATCGATCGGGTCTATCGATTGGTAGATGCCTTTACTGGCGATATTTCTATCGAGTACCAGTCAAAACATTCTGTTCTGGTGCTAGTGTCTCTTCTAGTGTTGAAACAACTGATGGTACTGGTGCTATTGTGTCTTCTAGTGTTGAAACAACTGATGGTACTAGTGCTAGTGTGTCTTCTGGCATGGAGGGGATTGATGTTGCTGGTACTAGTGTCTCTTCTAGTGTTGAAACAACTGATGGTACTGGTGCTATTGTCTCCTCTAGTATGGAGGGGATTGATGTTGCTGGTACTAGCGTCTCCTCTAGTGTTGAAACAACTGATGATTCGCCTACTAGTATGCATTCTGGAATCGAGGCAATCGATTCTGCCATTGTTTCCACTGGAGTCGAGACAACCGATACCGATGGTTCGATTGTCTCCACTGGTACCGCCACAACCGAGGGTGCTGCTACCGCCTGTACTTGGGGAGTGACAGGAGTTGGGGGTGCGGTAGAAATTAGGTGGAAGCTATCTTTGTATTTCTGATAGATTGTCAAACCTGGTATTTCCTGACTAAATTCTGGCGGTAGATGATACTGTTTGGGATTATACTTCTGCCGGACATTGACGATCGAATTATATTGAACCTCCCATTTTTTGAGTAACAATAAAAACTCCTGAAATTTTTGGTACGATGTCTCATGCCGAGATTTCAACCCAATGTACTGGAGCATTTTGCTGTAAGTTTCCGGGCGGTTGAATTGTTCGTCGATGCCCACGATCGGGCCGAGTTTTTCAAACACATCATATTTGACCATGACTAACAGCATTAACCCATCGAGATTTAATAAATCTTCCGAATCTAATAAGTTAATAGTGTCAGAAATACTCCGTAAAGTTGAATAATCATCGAGTTGATACTTTTTAAATAATAGGATCAGCTTTATCCCTAATGCATGTTCGGCGATATTATTTATTTCTGTGGCATAAGCTTGTAATGCCAACTTTCCTTCCTCAGTTTTTAGCAGCGGCAATACTTCCTCTAGCTTTTCAGAAACCTGTGCTTGAAACACTAATGTCTCTAGATCTTGGGTTAATAATGAGTTGACAAATTTATATAATTTTTGTTGACTGCTACTACAGTATCGCGATTCGGTACTGTCGATTCGGGCGAAACTATTTTGAGTGGCGATCGCTACTTTAAGCATTTCGATCGTTTCATCTAAGTTGGCATATTCATCGATGGATCGATCGATATAGCTTTTAATCTTAAAAAATGTCATAAATTCGGTATTGCCGAATTTATCCGCATTGATATTTTGCGCCTCGTTGGTAATTTCAGCAAGTTTATCAAACGTCCGGTGATGTAAAAATTTATCGCTTTCTAATATGTCTGGCTTCTGAAATTTTTTACCGAAATCAGAGAAGAATTTATTTTGTCTGAGATTGGCAACTTTTTTAGAATTAAATAGTAAAGATAAAATCGGGAATACAGCAATCCCACCAATAATAACAACAATGGCAATTGTAGCAGGAGTCGATAAAACAAATGTATAGATACCAGCATTTACCGCTGTTGAGCCTGCTGGTACTGGCGGTTGACTGGTATTAGCTGGCTGGCTCGAATTAAGTGGATTAGCTTTTTGGATTTGCCGATTGGCATCCGCCGCTGTTGACTCGTTTGGTAAACTCTCTTGAGATTGCGATCTAGCTACTGTAGCGACGAGTAGATTCGATACCGATAATCCCAACCCCAGGCAAAGAGACTGTTTTGGTAAATACTTAGGCATGTTTCTGTTGATGACAAGATATCCTATACATAGGTTACCCAGTAGCACTTAGAAAACTACGATCTCTAAATAATCTGATAACAATTTTTTGGTTAAATTAGAGCTGAGAATTGTGATGTCGATCTCTCAACTATTTTTAAAAACTTTTTCAGATCTTGAGTCCATCGATGGAGATCGACAGTGACGAGTAAAGCGTGACCTGCATCGGGGAAAATACTCAACTGCTTGGCACCGCGTAGATTATTAAATATCTGCTCGATTTCTGCGCCTGTCGTCCATTTGTCGAGTTTACCATGCAATATTAGCGTCGGGCACTCGACTAGCTTGGCATCTTCCACTGGATTGTGTGCGAACCCATCAAAACCGTGCTGAATGCCACCCCAAAATACAGTAAGCTCTGCGAGTGGAAATGTCGGGATAAAGACTGCTCTAAATCGGCTCCTGAGTGCGTCTACCAGCCGCGCAAACGGTAGTTCGAGGATAATTCCATCGGGATGGACATTTTTATCTGCTACCGCCTTGAGAATCGCAGCAGTACCCATCGAGACTCCGTAGAGGATTAACGGACGTTGCAGGTGAGTCTTGCCTAGATGTTCTACACTTAGAGCGACATCTTCAGCTTCACGGATGCCGAGCGTGGTGGTATTACCGCTCGAACCGCCGACACCGCGAAAATCGACCAGTAGGGTATCATAGCCCCAGGAATGAAATACTCTTGCTGGTGCTAGCAGTTGTTTGGCTTTGCTACCGCCATTACCAGGGAATAGGATAATTGTACCCTTAGCCGTAGTCGATGGTGGGACGGGAATCGACCAAGCTTCTAGCCACTCGGTTTGACTAACACGAATGCATTGAGTCACATATTCTAGTCCGAGGGTAGTAGGTACTTTAGCACTGCTCGGTTGTGGTAATCCACAGCCTGAGCTGCCAGAAGTGGCAAAGTGCGTGAGTTTATAAGCACCCATATAAGCCAGAATATTCAGTAGACAGAAGCTAATTAGCAAGAGTACAACTAATTGCTGGCGAATTTTTTTACTAAATTTGAATTTTTTCAATAACCGCACTAATTATCACTACCTCCTAATGGATTAATTTCCATTATCGTTGGCGTAGCCTACCGGAGGTAATTGCCGTTCCCTGTTCTTGGAGGATTAATTCCCGACCTCGATAAACTTGCAGTAAATTATTATTGTCTATGTAGTAAGTATATTTACCATTACGGAACTCATAGCCAAGAAATCGATAACTATAGCTACTATTTATTGTTTTACCATTGAGTCGTATCGATTTGCCAGTTGTTGAGTTTTTGCCAACGTAGGTGACTCGACCGCAACTAACATTTCCTTCTTCGCAATGTCTGGTAATCTTAATTTGAAAATTGGCTGTCTCAATTGTTTCAGCACTAACATTACTAGCATGAGCGATGATGGTAAAGATCGGTAAAAAAATAAAAATAACTAGAGATTTCTTGACTAGCATTGGATTCTATCGATCGAATCGAGAGTAGATATCTATAGATACACATCTAGTACTAAGCGGCGTAAATTAGGTTACTATTTCACACTCCCCGCTCCCCGCCAAAATAGTAACTAGATTTACGCCGTAGACTAATAGGTTACTGATTCCGCAACCGATCGCTAGATTTTGGTTGTCTGAATAGATATTTATAATTAGCTCCATCTTTCGATCCAGTCGAGCATTATCTTGGGCAATTCTTGACGCTTGCGTGTATTTGGATCGATCGCAACATGCTTGGTAATCGCAGTTGCCGATTTTTGATTATCGCCAGTTAAAAGCTGATATTTTATTTCAAATCTACAACTATCGATCGACTGTGGCTTTAATTCGATCTTTACTAAATCTCCACAAAATAAAGGTCGAAAAAAATCCGCAGCTACATGAGTAATGGGGATGGCAAAGTCTGGATTGCTGACAAATAGTTGGAGATCGATATCTGATGCTATTAATGCTGCTTCATAAGCAATATGACAAATCGAAACAATATTAGCAAAATAAACAACTCCCGCTGCATCCGTATCTCGAAATTGAACTATATAATCATACTTAAAAGACATAATTTCCAATCTACCAATCCTATCCCCGCTCCCCCCTCCTCTACACCAACAGTAACGGTTGACATTGACTCAATGCGCGAGCTAATTGTTCGATTTTAACAGGCTTAGTGACATAGTCGTGCATTCCAGCAGCCAGACACTCCTGTTTATCGCCTTCGAGTGCATTTGCTGTCATCGCAATAATTGTCGGACAACGGTGTTCGGGGAATTCTGTCAAAATCCGGCGAGTTGCTTCCATTCCATCCATTTTGGGCATCTGTAGATCCATTAAAATCACATCGTATGCCCGATGGTGAAGGCGTTCGAGTACCTCTAAACCATTCATGACAATATCAGCCTGATAGCCAATGCGTTTGAGCATATGAATGGCAACTTTTTGGTTGACAATGTTATCTTCAGCTAGCAAAATTCTTAATGGCAATGTAGCGCGATCGAAATCATAGCTGGATGTTTGTAGTTTGGGAATAATGATGATATTTGGCTCTAGTGACTGAGATAAAGATCGAGCGACATCTTTATCCAAGATCTGATTCAATACGGCTTGGAGTTGAAACTGGCGGATTGGTTTATTTAAAGTTGCGGCAAAATCAACTTTAGCAGCTTCTATTTCGGCTCGACTGATACTCAAAGAACTGAGCATGACTAATGGCAAATTCTGGTATTCTGGAAACTCACGGATTTTTTGAGCCAGTAGCAAACCATCCATTTCGGGCATCTGCATATCCAAAATTGCCAAATCGAAATGACCGCGTAAATTGAGTAATTTAAGAGCTTCAGATCCAGATTCAGTAGCGTGGGCGTGCATTCCCCAAGATTGAGCTTGCAGAGATAAAATTTGACGGTGAGTGGTATTATCTTCGACGATTAATAAGCGTTTTCCGGCTAACTGGGATGGCTGTTGTCGCTCTGGTTGACAGACTGGCGGCGATGGTGGTGCCGCCTTAGCCATAATTGTAAAATAGAAGCTCGATCCGCTACCATCGCCGCCACTCTCTACCCACATTTTACCATTCATTAATTCGGTCAAGCGGCGGCTGATAATTAAGCCTAAACCCGTACCTCCATAGTTGCGCGTAGTAGAAGAATCAACTTGACTGAAGGCTTTAAATAAGCGATCGATCTTATCTTGAGGAATGCCAATTCCGGTATCTTTGACGACAAAGCGGATTTCATAAGTAGAATCGTCCGCAGTAATAATTGGATCTTCATCTATTGCTGTAATTTTACGCGCTGTTACACCAACAATTACTTCTCCAGAATTAGTGAATTTTAGACCATTGCCCACCAAATTGACTAAAATCTGTCGAATCCGCTGGGCATCGCCGTACAACCAATTAGGAGTGTTTTTATAAATGAGATAGGCGAGTTCTAAGTTTTTTTCAGAGGCTTTAGGTGCGAGCAGATCGAGCGTTTCTTCGATGCAATCGCGAATGTCAAAAGGTTGGCAATCTAGTTCTAATTTCCCCGATTCAATTTTAGAAAAATCTAGAATATCATTAATTAGCGTCAGCAAGGCATCGCCACTATGGCGAATCGTATTGACAAATTCATATTGTTGGGATGTCAGTTCGGTATCTAGTAACAATCCCGTCATGCCAATTACCCCATTCATTGGCGTGCGAATTTCATGACTCATCGCCGCTAGAAAGGCACTTTTAGCTTTATTAGCCGATTCTGCGGCTTTTTTAGACTGTTCGAGCAGATAATTTCGGTCCTGAAGCTCTTCAGATTTTTGACGTAATGCTAAATTTGATGCTTCTAATTCGCGATGCAGATGCGATTGATTGAGTACGCGCTTGACTCGTTGCCGCAATACCGCCCAGTGAATGGGTTTGGTAATATAATCAGCAGCACCGACAGCATAGGCTCGATCGAGCGATGCACTATCATCTAAACCAGTGATCATCAATACCGGGGTCAGATCTCCGCCTGGTAGCTGCTGCAAACGTTTGCAGCATTCAAATCCATCCATTTCCGGCATCACTCCATCCATCAATACCAAGTCTGGTTGAATCTGTTGATAGATAATTAATGCTTCTTCACCATTGCGAGCAATCTCCACCTGATATCCATCTAGCTTGACTTTCTGACATAAAATCGATCTGACTAAATCATCGTCATCGACAATCAGAATCAGTGGGGGATGATGCGGTTTACTGATGGTCATGATAGATGTAAAGCTATTGACAATGATGGCAGATGTTTTAGGGAGTTCCGCGATCGTCAAAAGCTAGATCGGACGGATGTTTGAACCGGGGGAGTACAATCTCAATGTATCGATTAAATCGAATTATCGGCCAATCGATGGCATCTCTCTTATACTATTAATCCCGAAAATTGACTACAAACTCACATAGAAATCTCAGACATTGCCAATGACAAGTACGAACACTCAGGGGCAAATGCTAAATCTGGAGCCAGGAGCTACTCGACTCGCAAATATTTTCTAACTTATCGATCGAGACAAACTAACAACGGTTCTGTGCTACCATCGGCTTGTTGTCTGCGATCGATCGTGGATGGTCAATTCAGCCGCGATCCAGATTAGCTGCCATCACTAGTGGTACGATCTGAGTGCAAAGCATTAGCATTGCTCGGATTGTCACCTTAAATATCCGATCCTTCGATCCCTTGACTGTAACTTCATGCAATTGCGAGATTCCCTCCGCCGAACTAAGATTGTTGCTACTATCGGCCCGGCAACTAGTAGCCCTGAAGTCCTGAAACAATTGATTCAAGCTGGAGCGACAACTCTCAGGCTCAATTTTTCGCATGGTACTCACGACGACCATTTGGCAAATATTCGTCTGATTAGGCAAATATCGTTTGAACTCAATCAGCCCGTTGGCATTTTACAAGATTTACAAGGCCCCAAAATTCGATTGGGTAAATTTGCCGATGGTGCGATCGTGGTCAAAAATGGCGATCCGTTCGTGCTGACTAGTAAAATTATGCCAGGGACGCAAACTATTAGTTCGGTGACTTACGATACCCTCGCCGAAGAAGTACCAGTTGGTTCGACGATTTTGCTCGATGATGGCAAAGTCGAGATGGTTGTAACTGCGGTCGATCGCGACACCAGCGAGTTACACTGCGAAGTAGTAGTTGGCGGTACGCTCTCTAATAACAAGGGTGTCAACTTTCCCGGTGTATATCTATCAATTAAAGCTTTGACCGACAAAGATCGCGTAGATCTGATGTTTGGACTCGATCAAGGTGTAGACTGGGTAGCCCTGAGCTTCGTTCGCAATCCTGCCGATATTCTTGAAATTAAAGAATTAATTGCCAATGCGGGTAAAGAAGTCCCCGTAATCGCTAAAATCGAGAAGCATGAAGCGATCGAACAAATGGAAGAAATCCTCGCTCTTTGCGATGGCGTAATGGTAGCACGCGGCGATTTGGGCGTGGAAATGCCCGCCGAACAAGTCCCCAGAATTCAGAAACAACTAATTGCCACCGCCAATCGGATGGGGATTCCGATTATTACCGCTACCCAAATGCTCGATAGCATGGTGAATAACCCCCGTGGGACGCGCGCCGAAATTTCCGACGTTGCCAATGCGATTCTCGACGGTACCGACGCGGTAATGCTCTCCAATGAAACCGCAGTCGGTATTTATCCCATCGAAGCCGTTCAGACAATGGCGCGCATCGCCCTAGAAACCGAGAAAGAAAAACTCTCCAGACGCTGGGAAGATAACAAACGCTCGATTCCCAATGCCATCAGCGAAGCCGTCGGCAACATCGCCGAACAACTCGGAGCCGCTGCCATCATCCCCTTCACTAAAACCGGAGCCACAGCTCGCAGCGTTTCTAAATTCCGTCCATCCAAGCCGATTCTCGCCGTTACACCCCATGTAGATGTCGCGCGCAGACTACAGCTCGTTTGGGGCGTTCAACCCATGCTCCTGCTTGACTTATCGAACGTTAACGATAACTTCCAAGCTGCCATTAACATGGCGCGGACGAGCAACCTGTTGTGCGAAGGTGATTTAGTTGTCATTACATCCGGTACTCAAGGCGTAGCTGGTTCGACAGATCTGGTTAAAGTCGAAGTCGTCACCGCAATTTTGGGACAAGGTATCGGGATCGGACATGGTTTAGTCACGGGTGCGGCTCATATTGCCCGTACGCCCAAAGATGTCGCGCACTTTAATAAAGGCGATATCCTTATTGCCAAGACCACAAATGCAGAATATTTAGATGCGATCCGCAAAGCAAGTGCGATCGTTGTCGAAGATGAGGGTTTAACCTGTCATGCAGCGGTATTAGGCTTACGATTGGATATTCCCGTCATTGTGGGGGTTAAAGATGCCACAGGCGGTATTCGCGGGGGTACGGTGATTACCCTAGATATTCAACGCGGGGCGATTTATTCTGGGGCAATTAGCTTTAATTAACGTAAATTTAGCGAACGCCAGATATTACGAATGTTTGTGAACTGGTTCTCGCGATCGAACTAACCGATAAAAGTCAGTGCTAGGGCTAGCTTCAGGGATTGAGGACGGTTCGATCGTCACTAGCAACCGATCGCCAATGGCTGTATCCTAGATTGGGTATTTATATATGTTAGATTAACAATCGCTGCTTAATATATGTCTGCTAATATTACTAACTCCACCCAGACAATCCGCATCGCTTCGCGGAAAAGTCAACTAGCATTAGTCCAAACTCATTGGGTGCAAGCCGAATTACAAAAACATTTTCCCGATCGGACCTTTGAAGTCGAGATGATGAGTACCCAAGGCGATAAAATCTTAGATGTACCGCTGGCGAAAATTGGCGATAAAGGTTTATTTACTAAAGAACTCGAAGTCAAAATTCTCGATCGAACTGCCGATTTAGCAGTTCACTCGCTTAAAGACCTCCCCACCAATTTACCAGCAGGCTTAATGCTCGGTTGTATCACCGAACGCGAAAATCCCGCCGACGCGCTGGTTGTCAATGCCAAACACCAAGGTTTACAGCTCGAAACCCTCCCAGCAGGCGCGGTAATCGGGACATCTTCATTACGGCGGTTGGCGCAACTCCGTCACCATTTCCCCCATTTCGCCTTTAAAGATGTCCGGGGTAATGTCAATACTCGGTTGGCAAAGCTAGATGCGGGTGAATACGATGGGCTGATTCTGGCTGCTGCGGGTCTACAACGCTTAGATTTTGGCGATCGGATTCACCAGGTCATTCCGGCGAGTTTGTCGCTTCACGCGGTCGGACAGGGGGCACTAGGCATCGAATGTCGGACTGAAGATCCGGAAATACTTGCCATTCTTCAAACCTTACAGCATCAGCCGACGGCTTATCGTTGTTACGCAGAGCGGGCATTTTTACGGGAATTAGAAGGCGGGTGTCAAGTGCCGATCGGAGTTAATACTACCATCGATGGCGACAATCTCACTCTGGTGGGGATGGTATCTAGTCTCGACGGACAAAGGCTAGTGACAGATACAATTACTGGTTTGGCGACTAATGCCGAACAAATTGGTAAGGATCTCGCTCATCTCCTGCGGGGTAAAGGCGCGCAAGAGATTCTTAATGAAATTTTTGAATTAGTTCGCCGAGACGGATTGAAGAAAGTTTTAGACGAACAAACGAATAGTTAACAATCGCAAAATCAGGTAGGGGCAATGTCTTGTCGGTTTTTTTATTCGGAGGTTTCCTCCGAATAAAACCGCCGCTTCATGAATTGCCCCTACCTGATTTTGCGACATTAGTCCGCGTAGGCGGACTTTGCAACACTAGCCGCGACTTCAGTCGCAGGCAAGTAATAGGTAGCAAATTGGGTTAGCGTAGTTATTATTTGCGCTGAAATTTTTTGAGATTGGCTAGAGAACTCTGATAGCCGCTACTATCGCCCATAATTCTATATAACTCCACCGCAATCTTCAGGTCGGAAATCGCGCCCTTGCAATCACCCATCTGATGGCGGGCAAATGCCCGATTGTTATAGGCAATCGCTCTTTCTGGCTCGATGCGGAGTACCTGTGAATAGTCGAGATCCGCTCCTCGATAGTCTCTCATGTTAACCTTGGCATTGGCGCGATTGCTATATGCCAAAATGTTGTTAGGGTCGAGACGAATTACTTCGGTATAATCGGCGATTGCAGGTATGTTTTGTTGCAGTCTCGCATGTAAAATCCCACGTTGTAAATATGCGTCGATATCTTTGGGGTTTTGTTGTAGCGTCGCGCCGAGACTCGCAAGCGTCGGTTGTGCTGCTGGAGTTTGACTGGAATCGGGTGCTGCTAGAGCTAGTAATGGTGTCGATGTTAGGACGATCGTACTTAATAAGATACTCAGTTTAGATAAATGTTTAGTCATCGGCAATAATTAAGAGAACGGAGCTACGACATTCTACAAGACATTGTATGAGTTTTCCGGCATTAAACTTTACATGGGGTCGATCGGGTTGCCTGTTGCTGGGACAAAAGGCGGTATTATGCAACTGCGATCGATAGTAAAAATAGGAGTATCTATGTCTTGGAAACACGGATTGGTTGCTGCGACGGTCATTTTAAGCACTACGCTTTCGGCACCTGGCGTTAGAGCGCAAACAACTAATAAAGGGTTTTCTGAGTTTGTCTCTGGTGCGGGTACGGTAATATTTTTGGGTGGCGGTTCGTTATTGCCCTTATTGACTGATGGTGCTGATGGGGGACAACGTTCGTTGCGAGTAGTTGACGCATTAACTACCAGTGCGGCATTATGCTATGGACTCAAAGAAGTGGTAAAGTCCCCTCGCCCCGATAACGAACGGGAACTCGATAGTTTCCCTAGTTGTCATGCTACTACCGCCTTTGCTGTCGCACGCATTCAGAGCCATTATCATCCCGATTATGCCATCCTCTGGTACGGGGGAGCTGCTTTAATCGGTTATTCACGCATCGATCTCAATCGTCACCGTTTTACAGATGTCCTCATTGGTGCGGGGTTGGGCTACTTAGTCGGTGAAATCGAATTAGGGCAAAAACGCGGTTTGTTGCTATTTCCCCTCATTCGCCAAGATGCTCAAGGTAATAGCATTATTGGTTTGCAAGTTAAGGGTGAGTTTTAGGATATTCTTAACATTTGCAAGTAAATGTGGCAGATACTTCCAAAGCAGTCTAGAGTAAGAAATAGTTAGGTGGAGATCGTCGATCGGAGGTTGTGAATGAGTCAGCAGAATCCTTATGAGCAGCTAGGGGTGACAGAAGATGCCACCTTTGAAGAGATTCAAGCCGCGAAACAACATGTCATCGCGCAATTAGGCGGCGATCGACAGCTACAAGATAATGTAGAAGCAGCTTATGATGCGATTTTGATGGAACGGCTCAAACTTCGCCAACAGGGCAAAATTAAAGTGCCCGATGGAATTAGGTTTCCAGAAAAGTTGCCCGCTCCTGCCAAATTTACATCTCTGTCGGTGCCGAATTCGCCCAGTTGGTTGGGAGACACCTTCGAGCAGCCCGATCGATCGCAGATTTTAACGACATCTGGCGTGTATGCTGTGTTGGGTGGAGCTACTTTAGTACCGAGTGTTGCTAATGCCGCCTTACCCACCCTGGTTGCCTTTGGAGTAGGGTTTAGTTTGTATTTTGTCAATCAGAAGCAACATCGATTTAAGCGCGCTCTACTGGGCAGTTTGATGGCTCTGATTGTCGGTTCGGCGATCGCGGCAATATTGGTAAACTATTTACATTTACCCGTCGAGCAGATCGGTATCCAAGGTGAAGTTTTTGCTGGTTTGGTAGTGTTCGCACTGTTATGGATCGTGAGTAGTTTTACGAAGTAATTGTTGGGGCAGTTTCTGGATTGCCCTCGACTAAAACCTCAGGGGTTCAACCGATCGACTAAAGTAGCAACAGCCTTAATAATCCGTTCTGGTTCGTCGATCCACACAAAATGACTGCTGCGATCGGCTAAAATTTGCTGAGTATCGGTAGATAGTTTCATTAGAGCGAGATGAATGCGATCGCGGACTCGATCGGCAGTATGTAATGATAATAGTTTAATGCCAAATAACGGTCGTAGAAAAGTTTGAGATTTAATGCTAATTATAGGCAAGTCTCCTAAATTATCGGCGGTTCTTAATTGCCTACCGCTAGTATCTAAACTCCACATTTCTCTACCCATTGTCAGCCAATGTCGAGCTGAATAAAATGACCTTTTGACATATTGCCGATCGAGTTTAGAAAACTTTTTGAGTTCGGGTTTAATTAGCTCGAACACACCTAACTCACCTAAAATTCTAACGATACCCAAAGCGGCTCCGATCGCAACAAATCCAAAACTCAGCGTAAAAAATAGCTTCAGCACTCCCACGCTCAAAGGCAAAGCTAACATCGAATCTTCGTGCAACCCGTCGGTGAGAATCAGCCCTTGCACTTCGTCAGGGAATTGATGAGCGTACAAACGCAGACTATAACTACCAAACGAGTCGCCGACTAAAATATACGGCGGTGAAATTTGTGCGGTAACTAATAAATCATGTAATTCATTGACAATTTGTTGACTGGTACGCGGTGCCGGAGAATTCTCGCTCCAACCATAGCCAGATCGATCGTAAATACAAACCTTCGTTATTTTAGCCAGTTCTTCGATTAATAAATAGCCCTCAGCCCCACCCAAACTAGCATCGATAATTATGGTCGGGTTGCCAGTTCCTCGGAGATATAAATGGCGAACTTTACCATCGTTAGCAGTCACTAATTTACCAGGAGGAGCTAAATTTTGACGATCTCGATAACTGGCAAGTTGATGATAAATTGTTGTCGCAGTCAGGATTGCAAGCTCGATCGCTTGTAGGGGTGATAAGCTGTTAAACATAATATTGATAACTACGAAGCGAATATCGGTGGCAATATTAACTTACCCAAACCCGAACACCTAAACCTCAAACCTTACTTTAATTTATGTGGCAGTGGCAAACTGAATTGGGATTACCGTATTTAACCTGCGATTTACTCGCTGACTGGCAACATGGCTTTTTTACGCGCCAGTTTTCCCCGCGCGAACCCCAAGAGTTAACCCCATTTTTAGCGGCTACTGCCAGTACTCATCGGCTCAAACAGATCCACGGCAAAGTTGTCTTAACCCCCACAGAAATTACCAATGCTGCGGAAATAGAAGTCGAGACAGGTTACGCACTCGGCGATGGATTATTGACAGAGACAGCCACACAAGCTGTCTGGGTAGCTAGTGCCGACTGTAACCCAATTCTCATTGCCAATCGGCATACGGGAAATGTGGCAGCGGTACATGCTGGCTGGCGGGGTACCTCGCTCGGAATCGTGAAGGTAGCCGTAACCAGATTATTAGCTCATGGTGGCAGTTTAGACGATATTATTGTCGCGATCGGCCCCGCGATCGATGGTAAAGTTTACCAAGTAACCAAGCAGGTGGGATTAGAAGTGTGTACCTCGATTTGCCAGGGGCAAGGCTTTTCCGCAGGGAAAGGCTTCGCCAACGCCAACGCGCCAAAACCGCTCTCAGGCAATCTTGATGCCGATTTGACTAGTTTGTTAGGAATGTCGAATTCACCCCTGTTGCCGGACGAACAAGCGGGCAGAGTGAGGCTAGATGTGCGGCGAGTCAATCAGTTGCAACTTGAAGGATTGGGCGTGAATCTGGAGCAAATTTCGATCGCACCGCACTGTACTTTTCAAGAGCCAGAATATTTCTTCTCTTACCGACGTGAGAAACTCAAAAAAATTCAATGGTCGGGAATTGTTAGTAAATAGCCTGAGTTGCTAGTATTCTACGGCGTAAATCTAGTTACTATTTTGGAAAAGGGAGGAGCGGGGAATAGTAACTCTATTTCAGTCCCCCGTCCCCCATCTCCCCGTCTTAAAATCCCATCGCTGATGCTACCGCTTCCATGTTTGCGGCAATGCCTTGCTGGAATGGATTGATCTTATTTGCGATCGCAGTATCGGGATCTTTAAGTCCATTTCCGGTTAGCACGCAAACGACGGTGGCATTACTGGGTACGCGATCTTTGACTTTGAGTAAGCCTGCAACCGAAGCCGCACTGGCTGGTTCGCAGAAAATTCCTTCTTTACTACCCAGCCACCGATAAGCCGCGATAATTTCGGTATCAGTAACAGCGTTAAATTCGCCATGACTGTCATTTTTGACGGCGACGGCTTTTTCCCAGTTAACGGGATTGCCAATCCGGATGGCAGTGGCGAGGGTTTCGGGATCTTTGACGCGAATGCCACTGACTAATGGTGCGGAGCCTGCGGCTTGAAATCCCATCATTTTGGGGAGATGCCGACATTTACCATGCTGTTGGTATTGATTGAATCCCATCCAGTACGCCGTAATATTTCCACCATTACCGACGGGAATACACAACCAATCTGGCGCATCGCCGAGGGCATCTACTAGCTCGAATGCTGCGGTTTTTTGTCCTTCTAGTCGATAAGGATTGACAGAATTGACTAGGGTAACTGGATAACGATCTGCCATGAGCTGCACGATATCGAGTGCATCATCAAAGTTGCCCTTAACTGCGAGGACTTCTGCACCGTAAAGCAATGCTTGGGCTAGTTTTCCGAGTGCGACATAACCATCAGGAATTAAGACATAAGCGCGCATTCCCCCTCGAATGGCATAGGCAGCAGCAGCGGCAGAAGTATTGCCCGTACTGGCACAAATTACCGCCTTAGCACCTGCTTCTTTGGCTTTGGTAATCGCCATCGTCATGCCTCGGTCTTTGAAGCTGCCTGTCGGATTTAAACCATCATATTTAACGTATACTTTCACGCCCCGACCGATTTCTGCGGCGATCGTCGGTACGGGAATTAACGGCGTGTTACCCTCATTAAGAGTAACTACGGGAGTTGTCGCAGTCACGGGTAGATACGCTCGATAGTTTTCAATTAAACCCGGCCAACCACTGCTGGTAGTAATGCCGGAATTGACTGCACTTTGGGTATCTAAGCTCATGATGTGACTCTAACCTGGTTAAAAAATTATGGGCGACGCTTGGGGTTTGAAGATCGCAGACCCATGCTGATTCTACTATTGAAGCATAATTCCGAGCGTTCTAGGGACTCAGACCGGAACAATCGACGTGAGGGGAGTGGGGGACGAGGAGACGAGGGGACGGGGAGACTGGGGGACGAGGGGACCGGGGGACTGGGGGACGAGGGGACCGGGAGACTGGGAGACTGGGCGAAAGCAATCATTCCCTATTCCCTATTCCCTATCCCCTATTCCCTATTCCCTAAAAACCTTACCCACAACCAGCCTAAATAACTACCGACAAAATAGGCGGGAAAATCCGACCATAAAAAAGTGGTACCGAGGATTAACCTACCGGGGAGTGTGGCGCGGATGGCTTGGAGCCAGGGGGGTTGGTAAAGTTGGAGCAATTCGATCGCACAAGAAACGATACATACCCAAATTGCCGTCAGCCGCAGATTGGCTGGTGGATAGATAAATAATACCAATAACATCAACAGAATTTGGTAGGCAAGACTGCCACCAGCATCGTGGAAATATTCAGGTAAGATGTGACTAAACCGAATAGCATAACCTAATGGTACGATTGCTAGGATATTAACTAGAAAAACTAGCCGCTGTCGGTAAAATTTAATAGGCATTGCTGGACTACGGCTATCTCAAGTGATTTTTGCAACAACTAAACATGAAAAAAAGTCTCAAAGGCGATCGCACTTTATTACTGACCAGTATTTTACTATTTTTTATGCTAGCCGCAGGAATCATGAGTGGCGTACTGGGGTTCGTTTCTGGACATGAAGCTCTTAAAGGCGTAACTCAACCAGATATTCGTCCTAATAATAACAAAGGCGGCAACCAACAAAATATCAATACCAAAGGTTTGGAACTGATTAAAGAGCAAGAAGTAATTGCCAATGTTAAAAAGCAGATGGGTGTCGAAGAACCCAAATTAGATGCCAAACAGGCGAAAGATGCCAAGAAAAAAGCTGCTGAGTTCGATAAAGCGGTTAAAAACGATCCGAAAACTGGTCTTCCTGTTGGCAAACTGCCGATCGTCAGAGAAGATCAGGGAATTATGCTCAGAGTCAACTCGAAGGCTATAAAAGGCGATCGGATTACCCTCGAATTGTCACTTGCCAATAATGGCAGTCAACCCATCAATTTTGGGCAGGGCGCGATGACTCTCACCAACGATAAATCGCAACCGATTAATGCTACTACTAGCGGTCTACCAAGCAGTCTAGCGGCTAATGGTCGCGAAGTAAAAGTAACAATTTCTATTCCTAAAAATGCTCTCGATAAAGTGAAGAGTGTCTCGTTACAATTGACTGATGTAGATAAAAAACTCCAACTCGATGCCTCTGGCGTTCCGGTTGGGAAGTAGATTGGCTTTAGGTTTTAGGTTTTAGGTTTTAGGTTTTAGGTTTTAGGCTTTAGGTTTTAGGTTTTAGGTTTTAGGTTTTAGGTTTTAGGTTTTAGGTTTTAGGTTTTAGCGAAGATCTACCCACCCCACTGGGCGGGTGACCCGACCAGTAGCCCTACGGGCACCCCTCCTCGGAGGGGATTTTCCTTACTCCTTACTCCCTCCACTTCCCCATTCTTCAAAAAATCCCGACAATGAACGATCCTCATCCACTTTTAGGTAGTTCGGATATTGGGTGGCGACTGTTGCTAGTAGTGGGTTTGATTGCGATCGATGCCTTTTTTGTGATTGCCGAGTTTTCGATCTTGTCAGTCAGGCGATCGCGAATCGCTCAATTAGTAGCTGCTGGAGACGATCGTGCCAAACAAGTCCAAGATCTGCAACGGGGCATCGAGCGATTGCTCTCCACTACCCAAGTGGGTATTTCTCTGTCTAGTTTGGCTCTTGGCTGGATTGGCGAACGCGCAATCTCCCAAATCCTCGCCCAAAAGTTAGAGAATATCCCCCTGGCGCATTCTTTAGCGATTCCGGCTACTTTTTTCCTGTTGGCATATCTCCAAATTGTGTTTGGCGAATTGATTCCCAAATCGCTGGCGTTAATTTATGCCGAACAGATCGCGCGGGTTTTGGGTGCGCCGAGTCTCGCTATCGCGCGCATCTTTAGTCCGTTAATTTGGATCCTCGATCGATCTACTAAATTATGTCTGCGGTTAGTCGGAATTCGCGAGCGATACGATAGTCGCGATCGAGTCACATTCAAAGAGCTACAAGCCATTGTCGCGACAGATCGCGAATCGAGCGGGCTGGCGAACGCACAACGCCAAATGTTAGCTAAAGTGCTGGAATCTGCCGATACGATCGCTACAGATATCATGATTCCTAACACTCAGATCGTCACCGTACCGCAAACTGCTACCTGTCAAACTCTGCTGATTAAACTAGCTACTACAGGCTATTCTCGTTATCCCGTCATCGATCCAGATTCAGGTAGAATTATCGGTGTCGTCGCTTTTAAAGATTGCGTCACTTTACTCGCACAAGGCAAAGCCGCCGGGAAAATCCCGATCGCCCAATGGATCGAGCCTGTCGGCTCTGTGACCGAATCAACGCTGGTAAGTGCCATTCTCCACCGGATGCAGGAGTCTAACGCTCAGATGACGATCGTGGTAGATGAGTTTGGCAATACGGCTGGCTTGATTACCCGCCAGGATGCGATCGCCGAAACAATTGGCATGAAAGCAATTTCCGATCGACCCACGCAACTATGCCAGCAGCTTTCAGATGGGACATTTATCGTCCAAGCCCAGATCGATATCGCCGATCTCAACCAGTGTATCGAAAAGCTCGATCTCCCTTTATCAGAAGACTATCGCACCCTAGCCGGATTTTTGCTTAACAAATTGCAACAATTTCCGCGTCCTGGGGAATCCTTACATTATGGTGATTGGAGTTTGACGGTAGTTTCGGCGATCGGGCCGAGGATCGATCGCGTCCGCATTCGGCAAGTTTAGGCTCTAGGGTTTAGGCTTTCAACTCTCCACTACCAGGATCTACTCTGCCTAGTTCGGCAAAAGCGGCTAGTCGCAATCGACAAGAATCGCAGGTACCGCAAGGTACAGATGCTTCGGAGTAGCAAGACCAAGTTTGCTCCCATGGTACGCCGAAACGATCGCCAAGCTGGATAATTTCAGTTTTTTTAAGGTCGATTAACGGTGTGACGATTTCGATCGGATCGCCTTCTCTACCTTGCTTGGTACCCAGCCTAAATACCGATCGCATTGCCTCGATGTAATCTGGGCGACAATCTGGATAGCCAGAATAATCTAGAGCATTGACCCCAATGTATACTCGACTAGCGGCGATCGCTTCAGCATACGCGAGTGCAAAACTCAAAAAAATCGTATTGCGAGCGGGAACATAGGTAACGGGAATAGATTCTGACATTTCAGCAAGATCGCGATGTTGTGGCAGTGAAATTCCATTATCTGTCAGAGCCGAACCGCCCCATAAGCGGAGATCGAAGCTTACAACTTGATGGGCACTGCTACCTGCGGCGATGGCGATCGTTTTAGCAGCTTCGAGTTCGCGCCGATGTCGTTGTTGGTAATCAAAAGAAAGTGCGTAGCAATCGTAACCTTCACTTTTTGCCAAATACAACACCGTCGAGGAATCTAAACCACCTGAGAGGAGAATAACTGCTTTCACAACCGCTAAAAGATGAGGGATGAATTGGCTTCTATTTTAGCCGTTCTCGATCGTTATCAGCGATGTGGATAGACAAACACCGATCTGGATCAACTGGAAGAATATTAAAACTCTATCCACTGTCTTGAAAAGGTGCTCTACTTGGGCTTCACCTTCTCCTAACGGAGACGCTACGCGAATGGACGGGTTCCCCGTCAAAAAAGGTGAGACAAGACAGCACTGCCCCTACAGGTTGACTTTACTGCAAGGAACTCAAATAGGATTGCTATATCCACTCTAAATATCTAATTTGACACTAAGAAGTCCCTAAACC
>NZ_JANPLS010000187.1:0-9905 GCF_031422475.1 Chamaesiphon sp. VAR_48_metabat_403 | reverse complement strand
CTCGAACTAAGTTTGAGAGAATTTGGGCTGGTGATGGCTCAACATTAGAAGCAGTCTTCAGGAAATTAGACAGTCTGTCAGAGGTGCCAAAAAATCAATAAGCTGGAAAAATAGGAGTAGTCATTGATATAGTAACCCGATTCGTGACAAGTTAAGGCGCGAGTGCAGTTGTCAAGCAGGGTTGAGCGGAAGGCTCAAAGAAGAATGACCCTTCCCTGGTGGGTCGATCTGGGAAGGGGTCAATAATCAATTTCTTGAATGGCTTGCGAATAGATTTAATAATACCCAGATCTCTATTCTCAGGAGCTGCAAAATATTTAATCGGATCGGTAGCTAAACCTTTATGATGAGCAACATAGAAATGATAAAGACCACGATAGATCATCTCTAACGAAATACGGTCGAAAGGAAGAGATACTTCATCGGCAATAGCATCACCTAGATCGACTAACACAGCATAAAATAGCCAAGTTCCCCAGAGTTGTAATTTAATACCATTGAGGGAACCAGTCCAGATATAACTTAATCCTAACAAGCGTTTAACAGTATTAAATGCTTCTTCTATTCGCCACCTTCTACCATACAGATCGGTAACTACATAGGGCGGTAAAATCAGCGGGTCAAGCACACTAGTTAGATAAGAATACCAAGTTTTACCCGTTCTGATTTCTACCAATCTCATTGTGATACAGGGTATTGTCTTTGTGCCAGCACCCATTGTGACCGTCCGGTCGCGGATGCTGTAACTATTTGTGAATACTCTCTCGACCGTAAATGATGCTTTGTTGTTGAGTCGAGTAATTAAATGAACATCCCCTTCAATTAGTTGTTGCCAAAACTGATAATGACAGAAACCTCGGTCTAGTAATATCAATGTCTGAGGCTTAACTAGCTTCAAAATATCTGACTCAAACTTCATGTCACTAGCTGTCGCTTTCTCTTGAAACCAAATTTCTACTGGTAATCGAGTTACCAGATCGATTACTACTCCTATTTTTCCAGCTAATTGATTTTTTGGCACCTCTGCCAGACTGTCTAATTTCTTGAATATTGCTTCTAATGTTGAGCCGTCACCAGCCCAAATTCTGGCAAATTTAGTTTGGGCAAATTGAATGCTAGATGGTAGTGGTCTTTGCTTGCGACTGTGCCATTTTCGCTCGAATTCTGGCAGTAATTCTTTGAATACTCTCTCCAATATTTCGGCGGGAAATGTCAGAAATCTCTGTGATAAGGCTTGTTGGCTAACTTGTGTTGGTTCACATCCCAAAAATCCTTCCCTTGCAAGTATTCTGCTCAGTTCTCTGACTCCCGCTACGTCCCGCCAAATTAGTGTTAGCACTGCTGCTACCATCAGCGGCAGATTCAGTATTCTATCCCTCATTCCGAGTTGGCGATAGTACTTCTCTTGTGCTAGTACTGCTGGCGTGACTAGCTGTTCTAGTTGCGCTGCTACTACCTCATCTTCCATCATTGGGCGTTGCTGCCGCTTGGCGTGGTCACGATTTGTTGTCCGCTGTCTTGTCGCACTTGTATGGGCGGGAAACCCGCCCACAGTGCGCCGCTTTTTGGGCATGGGTCACGCAGTAGGTTCTAACTCTTTCCTAGTCCGAGTTTGACATCAAATCTTTCTCCCCTTGACAAACCTCGGTTTTTCTTAACTTGTCACGAATCGGGTTCCCCGACAGTGTAGCGACCCAAATCACGCGGAGGTTCCCTCCGCATGTGTTTGGGTCAAGACAGCGCACCAAGCGGGATTAAAAATCTATCCATGCTCTCAGTTCCCCAGTCTCCCCGTCCCCCCGCCCCCTCGTCTCCCAATTACCTAAGTCCCAACCACGTCCAGAGATCTTGTCCAGTTACGAATTCCAATAGTAATAGTAAGACAAATCCCACCATGGCAAATCGACCATTGACAGTTTCGGCATAGACATTCCAGCCAAAACTCGGTTCTACTGGCGGTGTGGCGATATTTGAGTCGGTTTGAGTTTTACCAGTCACGATCGATAATTACCTCTATTTTGCTATTAATGCCATCTTAATCGATCGCTATACCTCTTCAGCATAGCTATTTTACGATCGATGCGATCGAGATCGACAAACAGACTGTGATGTCATCACAAACATTTAAAAAATCATCAGCCACAATAAAAGTAAGTTCATAGCAAACATTAGAAAATCAAAGTCTAAGTAAAAACACGCAACTCGATCGATCGAATCTTTCACAAAGCTTCACAACTGGTATTCCCACTGATGGAGTTTGGCAAGAACTGAGACTAAACTTAACAAACCAGGATCTGTAAATAATTTAGCTTGTAGTGGGCGAAATTAAACAAATCAGAATCATCCTTCTACTGAGCGAACGAAATTAAATTGAATAACTTGGTGTTGATATCGGGGCTACTCCTCGACTGTAAGTTAAGTAAGTCACTAACAATTGTGAATCGATCGGTCGATCTTTTAATGCGAATCCAAACTCTAAACACACTGGTTAACAGTCACAATTTAGAGACACCGATCGGTCGGCATTAATTTTTATCTATTAAAAAATCGCTAACTTATAGAAACTAGTTTCTATAACCAAATTGTAGACCATCAGCTTGCATTTACCCCGATCTCCTATCAACTCCTAACCAAAAAGTGTCATGACTACCGTTTTAGAATGCGACCTGAAACACCACAGTTTACAACTACTCAAAGAATACCAAGAGACGGGCAAAGCGAGATTGCGGAATAAAATTGTAGAACTAAACTTGGGACTGGTGCGGAAGGAAGCACACTACTGGGTCAGTCAGTGTAAAGAAACTTATGACGATTTACTCCAAGTTGGAAGTATTGGATTAATTAACGCGATCGATAAATTTGAAGTTAGTAAAGGTTATGCTTTCAGTACCTTTGCCATGCCCTACATTAGGGGTGAAATTCAACACTATCTACGCGACAAAAGCTCGGTGCTGAAAATGCCCCGCCGCTGGTTTGCACTCATGCAACAAGCCGGAACTATTACTAAAACACTCCAATCGCAACATCAACGCCAGCCTACCGAAGCCGAAATCGCCCTTGCTTTAGATATTCCCTTAATGGAGTGGCAAGAAATTAAAATGGCGTATCAAAACCGCCAGCCAGTAAGCTTAGACTGTCCTGTCGGTAGCGATGAAGATGCAAATAATTTAGCCGATTTATTACCAGATGGACACTACCAAAGTTTTCAACTGTCGCAAGAAGATCGAATGCGCGTTCAGCAAAGCTTGGTTGCACTAGAACAACATACCCGCCAAATCCTCGAATTCGTCTTCCTCCACGATCTGACTCAAAAACAAGTCGCCGAGCGGATGGATATTAGTGTCATCACCGTATCCCGCCACGTCAAGAAGGGTCTCAACGTCCTCAAAGTTATGATGGCTAGCAACGATAATTAGACCGACTTATAAAGGCTACCCTGTATACACATCTCTAGATCGAAGCAAAATTGATGGGAATCCCCCTAAATCGGGGGACTTTCGCTCGTAAATCCCCTCTTGGGAGGGTCACCCGCCCAGTGGGGTGGTTAGATCTTCGTCGCAACTCCAGCAGATTTGTCAGTGAAATCGCCGCAAGAGTAAAAATTAGCTACCAATTAATTATCACAAAACGATAGTGTCGCCAAAGATTTGGGTAGTATAAAAATAGACAGACCATTAACCTAAGACTCTAAACAATCTGACGTAATGGTAGAGAGTAAACGTCTCAAAGATCCCGACTGTTCTCAACGTTATATGTATATAGATATTTAGGGAAACGAGGTATAGAAATTAATGAACAAATCTTGGTTTTATCTAGGCGCGATCGGTAGTTTAGCGATCGTCATGACTAGCTGCGGCGACGGCAACAAACCCGCAGCCACACCATCTCCCAGTACTGCTGCACCTGCAACTACGCCCGCAGCAACCATACCTGCAACCGCTCCCGCACCAATAGCTTCAACACCAAGCGTTCCAGCCACTGCTACACCCATTGTCGCTGCTGGTAAGCCGATCGTTCCTGGCAAAACCATCTCGGTTGATACCGCAGGTTTGATCTCAGCGACTAATGGCGATAATTGGGCAAAAACTGTCGCTAAAGGCGGCACCGATCCTTTTGCCACACTGGCATTACAACCTGTCGAAGCTGTTGAAAAAGATCCTAATACTGGGTTACCTGTCAAAGCACTACCCCCGATCGCCAGCAATAATACATCTGCTGTCAAATCTGGCGTAAACAAGCCACTTCCTGGAATTAAAGTTGCTTCCATCCCAACTCAACTTCCTAAGGCTACTGGCAAATCAAAAATTGCCAGCAAGAGTTCGACACCAGCAGATACCGGAATCACTCGCGATGGCGATACATCCGTCTCGGCAATTCCTAGAACTGGTATCAATAAACCTTTACCCAAGATCGTAGTTAGTATCAAACCAGCTAACTCATCTGCTAAAGCTGAAAATAATAATGCCTCCCGCCCCGGATCGACAGCTCCTAAAACTGGTAAGATTGCCACTAATAATGTGTTGCGTCCCGTTAATGTAGGTGCTATGGCTCCCAAAACACCTGGCGTTACCCAAATCGCAGCTAGATCGGAACGAGTTGCAGAAAAGCCGATCCAAGCGATGGCATTAGAAATATCTGGAGTCATTGAGGTAGAAGGGAAGACTCAAGTGATTGTCAAATTACCAAACGAGTCATTCAGTCGCTACATCGATGTCGGCAGTCGAGTTGCTAATGGTAAAATTTTAGTCAAACGTGTAGAAGGACAAGAAGGCATATCTCCTACCATCGTTCTAGAAGAAGTTGGTGTAGAAGTCGCTCGTAAAATTGGCGATAAAGTAACAGCTAGCACTCCTGAAACTCAGCCCAAGCCTTAATAGTTTGGATGAAAGTATTTTAAAAGGCTCGATCTCGTTAGATCGAGCTTTTTGATAGCTATATTTTTTAATCGCCTGCAAAAAAGGGAGTAAAATGTTCGTGCGGTAGAATGGGGAATATTTCAGGCGCGATCGTCATGACAAATCTCATCCAAGTTGGTATCGATATTGGTGGTACTAAAATGCTGACGATCGCATATCAGCACTCCAAGATTCAGGCTCGATCGCAAATTAGCACGGGTAAAGATTTTACCGCCGCCGATGCCCAAACTGAGATCGAGCGATTTATCCACACATTAGCCGCACCACCAGATGGGATCGGCATTGCCATACCGGGATTAGTCGATCGAGCGGGCGTAGTAATTGCTTGCGATGTATTGCCCAATTTAGTCGGCTGGCAACCTGCGATCGCCTTTTCGTCGATTTGTCCCGTCAAAGTAGTAAATGATGCCCAAGCCGCTCTGATGAAGGTAGTCAGCGAGCTGAAGCCGCAAACAGT
This sequence comes from Chamaesiphon sp. VAR_48_metabat_403, assembly GCF_031422475.1. NCBI lineage: Bacteria > Bacillati > Cyanobacteriota > Cyanophyceae > Gomontiellales > Chamaesiphonaceae > Chamaesiphon > Chamaesiphon sp. VAR_48_metabat_403. The sequence goes on along the minus strand of NZ_JANPLS010000187.1, from coordinate 4,532 downwards.
GGCGGCGGTGGTGATGGTGGGAACGGGGATTGGGGCGGCGATTTATGCCAATGGGATGGTATTGAGCGGTGCTAATGGTTGGGCGGGTGAATTAGGTAGTATCCCGATTGAGGGCAAAACCCTCGATGCCCAAGCTAGTGGTGCGGCGATATTGGCGCAATTAGGCATCGATGCAAACCAGTCGAATGCTTTAGTTGGGGCAAATGACATCACCGCACTCCAATCGATCGAACGTGCTGGCACCTCATTGGGCATGGGGTTAGCTATTTTAATTAATTTGTTAAATCCAGAGACGATCGTTTTAGCGGGCGGTACATTGCAATGGCGAGGCTATCTGGCAGCAGCAATGCAAAGTACGCAGCGGTACAGCTTGCCAGACTTATGGGCGAGCTGTCGGCTCGAAGTGAGCCAACACGGCGGAGATTTAGTCGGATTAGGCGCAGCATCGATCGCCATTTGAGCCGCCAACATCTCGATTAGTAGGTTGCTGTAGTAGCAATTCATCGTTCTTACTAAATCGCCAATCCCCAGAATCGTCGCCACATGTAAGTTACGATCGAGCGCACTACTCTGTGCCCATAGTTGAGTAGCTAAATCTGTTAATACTCGATTTCCCCCAGCAGGTAACAATGGTTCGATGAGGGCGAGAGATTCCATATTAGTGCCGATCTTTTTATCAGCCATAACTGTTGATACATAACAATTATAGCTTTATCTATTGCCGATTAGTGCCGATCTTTATGCCGATCTTGACGCAATATAGCTGTTGTCAACAAGGAGTCGATAAGAATATCTTTAAACTATGAATATCCCCGCTAGAAAATACTAGCGGGGATAACTAAAAACACTCAAGATTTAAGCTCATGATCCCAGCCAACGAGCCAAATAATTACGATCGTCAGTTCCGGTATTTTAACCGCAGATTAGGACAGTTAGAAGATACTCAAGCATCGCTGCCAGAATTCGAGCGGGTATTTAACGATCGCAGGCAGCTTCTCGAACGACGTGTATATAACGAAATCGACACGCTAGAAGACCAAATCGAGGGCAGATTTGACTGCTTAGAAATGCGATTGGATCGATTAGAGACGCGGTTTAGTGAGATTGAGAGAAAATTGGATATCGTTCTTTCCAGATCTCCGGATCGCACTAGCAGATCGAATGATTAACTCCGGAGAGTTACGCGGAATTTATCGACTAAAACATCTCTGACTTTCTGTTGGAGCGGCTCCACATCGGCATCGGTTAAAGTGCGATCGAGTGCCCGATAAATTAGCCGAATTGCTAAACTCCGTTGTCCGTCAGGGACATTGGTACCGCGATATTCGTCGAATACTTCGACATCTTCTAAAAGTTCGCCGCCAGCTTTAGCGATCGATTTTTGGATATCTGCTAAAGATAGCTCGATCGGGGCAAAGAAAGCCAGATCGCGATCGGATGCGGGATAGGTAGAATAGTTTTTAAAAACTGGTACTAACCGTTCTTCGGCAGCGAGGTAATTGAGGATTGGATCGAGGTTGAGTTGGAAGACATATACCGCTGCGGGGAGATCTTTTTCCTGGCGGAGTTGGGGGTGTAATTGTCCGAAATAGCCCAATTTTTGCCCTTGCAACCATAATGATGCGGTGCGTCCCGGATGTAGTTTCGGATCGGATCGATCGGCTTGATATTCGACGGGGATTTTGAGGCTGTGACAGACGCTATCGAGCATTCCCTTGGCTTCGTACCAAGTGAGGGGTTGCGGCTTACCACCAGTCGTCCAGCGTCCGATCCCAGCATCGCCACCAAGGATGCCAGCGAGTACGTCGGTTTCTGTCAATCCGGTTTCGTCGCGTCCGAAGATTTTGCTAATTTCAAAGCCTTGGAGTGCGCCGTTACCTTGAGCGAGATTGGTTTGGAAACTTTGAATCAAACCGGAGATTAATTCCGATCGCAGTGTCGCATATTCGGCAAACATCGGGTTAATGATTTCTACCTGGGAGCCGTTATTGAGTTTCTCAATCGCGTAGGAATATTGAACGACTTCATTTAAGCCGACAGCGCGGAAAGCGGCGCGAATTTGGCGTAATAATTCTTCGTCGAGGGAGAGGAAACCCGCCGCCGATTCTGACGGGAGCGTATCCATAAACCGATCGTAACCGTAAAGTCGGGCGACTTCTTCGATGAGGTCGATTTCCCGTTCCAAATCGCGGTAACGGTAAGGTGGAACCACCACATTCCAGACGGTTTCTTCCTTGTCATTTAACGTCGCTGTCAATTGACAACCCAAAGCTGCCAGCGTCCGCTCGACATCTTCAGTCGTAATTTCCCCAGGTTCGCCATCATCATCGATCGGCCCTAAAATCTGATTCAATCGTTCTAAGCGGAGGTTAATCGATCGAGGTTGCAGGGTTAAATTAGGCCGACGATCGCTAATATCCTGACAGATTATTTTACCACCAGCTAACTGGATAATTAGCTCGATCGCTCGATGAGTGGCTGTTTCGAGTTCGGCTAAATTGACACCCCGCTCGTAGCGAGTCGATGCTTCCGATCGCATTCCGCCTTGACTCCGCGCCGATTTCCGCACGGCGACGGGATCGAAAATGGCTGCTTCGAGAACAATGTTTTGAGTACCTTCCGATACTTCAGTATTTTCGCCACCCATGACCCCTGCCAGGGCGACGGGGGTAGCACTAGCGGTAATCAGGAGGTTTTGAGCGTTAAGTTGACGCTCTTGCCCGTCTAGGGTCTTCAGGCTCTCCCCTTGTTTCTCAGCAAGGCGCACGCCCATTTGGATCGTTTGACTACCACTGACGGCTTGCAATTTAGCTGCATCGAAGGCGTGTAAAGGTTGCCCCCATTCCAGTAGGATGTAATTCGTCACATCCACCACGTTATTAATCGGGCGAATCCCGGCGGCTTGCAAGCGACGTTGCAGCCAATCGGGTGAGGGTGCAATTTCAATACCTTCAATCAGGGTAGCGGAATAAACGGGACAAGCTTGAGCTTCGCTAACATTAACGGTTAATTGCGGTTGCTTGGCAATCGGCGACGCATCGACAGTCGGGAGTTTCAAGGCTCCGCCAGTGAGTGCGGCGACTTCTCTGGCAATTCCCACCATACTCAGCGCGTCGGCGCGATTGGCGGTAGAAGACAGATCGAGGATGACATCATCCAATCCTAATAAAGGTCGCACATCGGTACCAATTGCAGGTGTTTCAGGATGCTCTGATTCGCCGAAAATATAAATCCCTTCCGAATCTTTAGTCAATCCCAATTCCGAGAGCGAACAAATCATCCCCTCAGATTTTTCGCCCCGTAATTTTGCAGGCTTAATTTTGAGATCGACTTTGGGCAAATAGGTACCCACAGTGGCGACAGCGACATGAATTCCCGCGCGGACATTTGCCGCACCACAGACGATTTGTAACGGCTCCTCGCCGCCAACATCCACGGTACAAACGCTTAATTTATCCGCATTCGGGTGTTGAATCCGCGTCAGTACCCGCCCGACGACTACCCCATCCGCCCAAGTGCTGCGATCCTCGACCGATTCGACTTCAAAGCCAGCTAGAGTCAGGGTTTGCGCCAACGTCTCCGGATCTAGTTGGCAGTCTACTAATTCTTTTAACCAATTTAAGGCAATATACATTTAATTTAATTGAGCTATGATGAGCGTCGTTGGCGCACTCTCCAAAAGAGAATCGCCTATCTATTGTCATACAGATCGGGATTACTGTCAGGGGTTTACAGTTGAGTGCAGTTAGAAATCGTTGTGCTGTACGAACCGCCGCAGCAGATACCATTTCAATTTTACTAGTCGATCGATCGCCACATGAGTATGTGATGTCATAATAGTTGTAGCGTTTGAGATCCTCACCTGTGTCTGCCAAAGATATTTTTCACGAAATTGTTAAACTAGCACTCCAAAAAGAACAGTGGATAATTACCCACGATCCTATGAGATTAGAATTTGGAGATGTGAAGTTCCAAGTGGATTTAGGTGCAGAAAGATTACTTGCCGCAGAAAGAGGATCGGAGAAAATTGCTATTGAAATCAAAAGTTTTCTCAAAGCATCTGCCATCACCGATTTTTACGGAGCGTTAGGGCAATTCTTGAGTTATCGATTGGCACTAACAGCATTAGAGCCAGACAGATTGTTATACATGGCAGTACCGCTAGACGCATATACAACTTTTTTTCAACTTGGTTTTACCAAGGCAGCGATCGAATCGTACAAAATTCTGCTCATCGTATATGACATAGATAATGAGGTAATTGTCGAATGGATAAATTAAGTCAATATCGCGAGTTTGTGAAGTCATTAATTAGTAACTATGCTAATTCCGATCCGGCTAATGACAAGGTAGAGGTACAGTTGATTTTAGATGCAGAGCGAGACCATTATCAGTGGATGAATGTAGGTTGGCAAGGTGCAGAAAGAATCTATCGTTGCATAATGCACTTTGATATTAAGGATGGCAAAATTTGGTTACAGCAGAATTTGACAGATCGAGATCCAGCCGAAGCATTAGTAGAAATGGGCGTA
>NZ_JANPLS010000186.1:0-5764 GCF_031422475.1 Chamaesiphon sp. VAR_48_metabat_403 | reverse complement strand
GCTAAATTTATCACCTCTGTTTGCGGCGGATCGCAGTTTCTGGCGAAGGCGGGACTGCTCAAAGGCTATCAAGCGGCTACGCACTGGTCAGCACGCCCCCAACTTGCGGCATTGGGTGTGGAAGTTGGTACCGAGCGGGTGGTGGTCGTTGGCGAAGCCTCTCCTTTGGAGAATCGCAATCGGATTACGGGTGGCGGGGTGACAGCAGGCATTGATTTTGGGCTGACGCTGGCGAGTATTCTCTATGGCGAAGAAGTTGCCAAGATTACGCAACTAATGATTGAATACAATCCCGCGCCGCCATTTGATACTGGATCGCCAGAAAAAGCGGGGCCAGAGTTGGTAGCGAAGGGGCTGTTATTGATGCAGGGGATGATGTCCACTGCGGTCGGGGCAAAGTAGTAAAAACTACGCCAACGGGTTAGAGATATTTGCTTCGTTCAAGCACCGCACTCGATTGTGTCTTGTCTCGCTAAACCGTCGGGTTTCCCGACGAGCGCGAGCCGCAAATCGGTGCTAGTAGTACAAAGTCCGCCTACGCGGACTAGGAAATTATTTAGTCCGCGTAGGCGGACTTTGCATCACCAGCGACGATTTCAATCGTTGGCATTCTAATCGATATCAACACACAATTCTTTCCCAAATTTACATTTATAAATAATCTTGATCGCGTGATGATAGATCTTCATTCTGAGCAAACTAAATTATCTGAACGCTGGATTCAAAAAGGATTTCTGGCGATTGCCGTATTATTCAACTTTTGTCTGATTGCTCAACTATTAACAGTTGGATTAGCAGTTTTCGACGACCCTACTTGGTGGAACATTCACATTTTACTGGTACGCGGCTATGGTGGGTTAGTTGTACTGCTATTAGCAGGGCTGTTAATTAATCCATTTCCTCAAAAAATCAAGATGCTGACAGTAAGTTTAGGAATACTACTGACGCTGCAATTCATCACGGGGCACTTAAATCATCTCTTCCATTTAGGTGTTCTCCATCCACTAATCGGCTTTTCATTATTTACATCCTCAACCACACTGGTTCATCGAGCTTGGTTGTACATATAAATATTTACTTTAAAGGACTACTATGCCAATCCAATCTAGACCTGAAATAACAATTATCCAGCTAATTGCACCGTTAGTGGTGGCTCTAATTTATATTACCCTCTGCTCTTTATTTAAGGAGCCAAACCGTCGCAATTTCAGTGCCCTAACGATCTCCGGAGCTGGAGCTGCATATCTTAATGGTGGTTTACTGGGCTGGGAATTTGCCTTCTGTACTGTGATGACTGGAGTTGCCTATTTTGGATTAAATGATTACCGATTCATCGGGATTGGCTGGCTACTTCACACCGCCTGGGATACAGTCCATCACTTCTACGGCACTCCGATCGTTCCATTCGTGCCACTATCGTCGTTTGGGTGCGCCATTTGCGATCCAGCTCTGGCATTGTGGTATTTTCGAGGCGCACCTTCCGTATTTACTTGGTTCCCAAAGTTGAAGTATTAGTGCTGTGTATTTACGCCATGAGGCGATCGATTTGTCCCAGATTCTTACGATTTATCGAAATCTGTCTGGGTGTCATGCCAGTAAGATTTTTGCATTGGTGAGTCAGATGGCTATAAAATTTCAACCCCATTTACTACATTTAACTGTGGATGCAAATTACTTTTACCCATTCAAATAATTTATCTATTACAAAAATTCGATCTAATCTGCGGACTTATCTACTGAGGAATGAGGATTCGATCGAACCCAGAATTACGACATCTGCAATCTAGCATTCCTGATATACGATAGTTGTCGAGTAACAAACTTAACTATGGCATTCCGATCGATCGATTCAAGATCCTCAAACCGCCAAAAACACCTTCGCAACTTTTTGCGCTAGCCCATTTAAACGGAGATTTGAGCTTGCAATCCTTAACATGTAAGCTTTCGGTCGATTTACAAACCAGAGGATCTGCCCCGATTATGGGTGACAAATGAGTGACAAATCCGCTCGGATCTGACGACATGCTGCCATCCCCCATTTACCAATCTGTCTGTTACTACATCCAACAACAGCGGGGGCAAGAACCATCTCAGGTAGAATGTCTGATTATTGAAGGCATCTGGCAAAAAAAAGATTATAAATCGATCGCCAAACTCATCAGTTATCAAGACAATACAGTCCGCAATATAGCTTCGGCACTACTTCAAGACCTCTCGATCGCCATCGATCGAAAAATTACTAAAAGCAATTTTGCCGAAATTTTCAAGCAAATAGCGATCGATCGGCAAGCTGAGATCGACTGGGAAGATGCCCCCACCGATATTCAGCCTTTCTGTAGACGAACCACCGAACTAAACCAACTGGCGGAATGGATTTTAGTAATTTTTCGATCGATGGCGATCCCGAATCTTTTTTAATTTCCGATCGCTACAACTATAGTAAAATCTCGACAATTATTACCGAGCAATTAGCCCGTCTTACCGTTACCGAAAAGCTGGTAGTTTATCACCTTGCGCTCCGGCGGGAACCGACTTCTATGGCTGCTCTGGGCGAACACTTTGAAATAATGTCACTGCAAGGTAATCTAGCTAGCACGATCGATTCCCTAATTCGGCGATCGATCGTTCAAACTATCGGCGGTAGTAATCTAGATCGGAACGAAGTCAAGTGTTATACCCTTCAAAATGTCATCTTAGAACTTGGCCCCGATCGATTAAGAGCCGAACTCGATTTAGAATTACAAACCCCAGGAAATTTGTTTTTTTTTAATTACTTAGCCCTCCACCCGACAACCTCACCCGAATACATTCGCCAGATTCAACAGCGGCTCTTTCTCAATCCCCTCAGTCGCCTCCTTTATCGTCGCCACGCCACGGAAACCATTGCCTACATTCGATCGTTAATTCTGCTGGCGGCAGACCTCAAAGGTTATGCAATTGGTAACTTAATCAATTTAGCAATCGAACTCAATGCCAACTTCACTAACTGGGATTTAAGCAATCTCCACATTGCCTAAGTAGATTTTCAGGAAGTGCAGTTAGCCAAAGTTAACTTTGAAAATAGTGTGTTCGATCGATGCCAATTTCCGCAAGGTATGGGCACAATCTTCGATCTAAAATTTGGGTATCGCGAGTCATATTTTTGGACGACGATAATCGATCGACTAATGCAGATAACTTAGTTTTACCAATTCCACATTTCAACTTGGTTAAGAATATTAAATTATTAATGCGATCGGTAGCTCGGTATTGGACGATCGCGCGGGCGACGGGGAGAGGGGGGAGAGGGAGAGGGCAGGGTGGTTTCATACAAGAAAATAAAAATGGATAAACCCTGGTGCTTAGTCTTCAACCGCCCGCGACTAAAGTGCGGGCTACTAGAGAAAGTTCGCTGAAGTGGACTGAGAAATTTTTCTTCTGGTGCATGAAACCACCCTAAGGGGGGACGGGGAGACTGGAAGTGTGGGATTGTTCCAAAATACTCCTTACTCCTTGACTCCCCCCATCTGCACCACCGAAATTAGATAATTTCGGCTTCGAGAGATTCAGTTATATTCTGATGAGGCGATCGAGTAGTTGCTAATTGGTAGAAAAATAGTAATGGTACGATGCCTAAAATTACGCCTAATAAAATTGGTGGATAAATCCCAGCGGCGATGCTGGTAATTGTTGCAAAGGCAAAATTAGCCACATAAACCGCCAGCGGCAAACCGAGTCGATCGGATGGTAATGTTAATGGTTTGAGCCGCCAGATAAAAGTAGCCACAGTCATAAAAACTGCTCCCGTACCAAACCAACCAGCGAAATTCTCGTAGGGCATTCCAAAAAATGCGCCTGGTTGCTCCCATACCCAGAATGGTACCGTCGTCTGACTCATCGCGGGATCGAGGACAAAATCCCATGAGGTTAATAATAGCGAACCAAAGCCGATCGCGCCGACATATTTTAATAATTGCGGAATAGCCAGAGTTTCTAACCCAGCTCGCGCGATAATATACGCACTAAACCCGATATAGAACCAAGAGAGCGGAATGGTAAACGGTACTAACCCCGCAATTTTATAACCCAATCCCGATAAATAATGATAGTGCCCGAACGGAAATCCGGTGCTAGTCCCCAATAACTCACTCACCAATGATAGTCCGATCGCAGGCACCATAAAGCCCAGGCAATGCCAAATGCCTAGAGTTCTGTAAGCATATACCGCCACGGCTGAGGTACCTAATAGCATGTATACCACACCACCACCAGCCATCGACCAGGCAAATGCTGTTTTGCCAATTTCTGGTAGTGCTGCAATAAAATCTGCGTTTGGTAATACTATTAGCAATCCCGCCAGCCCAAACGCCATAGACAAAATATGCCCTATTAGAAAAGTTTGCTCGATCCGCATAAATTTTTCCATCGATTGCGACTTAATTTAAATTTGCCAACTCATCTAAATTGGATGTGGAGTAGAGCCTAATGCGTCCAATGTAGAGTTCGCACTAAACCCGATTTTCCAATTTAGATGGAGTAATACTCATAGTTTACAAATCTTTACTGAGTAGTATCATGTAGCGATCGATAATTTCCGGTCTGTTTGTCGATCGTGGATAGTAGTCTATGGTTTCTCCTAAAACCTAAAACCTAAAGCCTGAATTGAGTTTAGGCTGTACCTTTAAAAAGGCCTTGGGGACGAAATAATAAAGTTAATACCATGAAAATTAGCGCGATCGCTAGTTTGTATTGAGAGCCGACATAAGGCACGGCAACTTCTTGAGCGATCCCAATTATAAACGCACCGGCGATCGCACCGTAAGGATTACCAATTCCGCCCAAAGTCACCGCCGCAAACATCGGCATAATTAAGAACCACCCCATATCAGGACGCACATTAGCTACTAATCCATACATTTGTCCGCCCAATCCTGTCAGGCTAGCGGCAATAATCCACGTCCATAAAACGACGCGCTCGACATTAATGCCCGTCACCCGCGCCAGATCGATATCGTCGGCTACCGCGCGCATGGCTTTACCAATTTTGGTATTCTGCAACAGAAAATGCAACCCCACGATCGCGGCAATTGCCAAACCGAGTACGACCAAATTATAGAACTTAATTTTAATCCCAAATAGATCGATCGCTTCACTGACAGGTAAATTATACCGTTTGGCATCGCTACCCCAAATTAGTAAAATTCCGTTCCGCAGAAATAATGCCAGCCCGATCGAAATAATTACCAGTGTAGTTGGGGTCGCACGTACCCGCCGCATTCGTTTCCACAACACCGCTTCTGCTAGTAATGCTACCCCCACAGTGGCAATAATGCCCACTAACATCGATACCCAGATATTGTTTAACACCGGGATCGGACTCATATTCAGCATCCAGGCGACAAATGCCCCTAAAGTCATTAAGTCCCCATGAGCAAAGTTTGACAGGCGTAAAATGCCATATGTCAGCGTCAAACCAACTGCGCCCAGAGCAATAATACTGCCCAGGGCAATGCCATTTACAATTAATTGGGGATCCATACTCTATCTGATATTGCTGCTGTAGATCTTACATTACCGTGAGTTCGATCGGGACAGGGGTAATGAGTAACAGCAATTCCAAATTCAAACATCGTCTCCCAGTCTCCCCGTCTCCCCCGCCCCCCCCCACCCAAAAACCCCCACCCCCCACCCCAAACGGAATAAGTATTCTTAAAACCAATTAAAAAAAAAAAAAAAATTTAGTGAAATTTGGTTAAGTAAAATTATTTTAAAACACAGTTTTATT
>NZ_JANPLS010000185.1:0-10558 GCF_031422475.1 Chamaesiphon sp. VAR_48_metabat_403 | reverse complement strand
GTAATCGTAGCTGTCGGTGTGGGGTAGCCGCCAACAAATAGCTCCGCACCACCAGTGAGGAGATTGCAGTTACCAAGTTTGGCGGTGGGATAGTTGGCACTAGCACGAAATTTGACTACCGCCACATCGATATCTTGGGTGGGACGACGGATGGAACCGGGGATGATTTGGTATTTCTGACCGTCAGGCGCAACCAGTGAATAACTGACACTTTTGTTTTTCACCACATGGGCGGCTGTTAATACAGTGTAGATATCGCCTTGTTTTTGGAGAATGACTCCAGAACCTTGACTCCCTGATGCGGAAATCATCACTGTAATCGATTGGGCAATTTTATTAATTTCCGTGGCACTCTTGGCACTAGCGGCCATCTGAACCAGGGGAATCGTCGCTACCGCACCAACTAAACCCGCCCAGAATATCGATTTATCCATCGTGATGTAAATGTATAGCTAGCGATCGAGACGATTACATTGTTTTTTTGCTATTGTAAGCTATTTTCTCTCGATCGGAAGTAATACTTAAAAAAATATAAATGTCTAGTAAAATTTTCATTCCTCACCGAGCCAAAACGAACGAACTCTAAAACACTCAGTTGCATTGGTTCGAGAATTTTTTCTAATTCCCGAACTGACGTTAACTAAGCGGGAATTACTGGCTCTAAATCTTCATCGCAAAGATCGCCTAACTTTACAGCCGTTTCGCGATCGAGATAAAATAAAATCATCGCTTGACCGTTATCTTTGGTATAAAATTGTTTGCCATCGCGCTGTAAATCTTCCATCACATAGGCAATTGCCATCATATCCGCCCAATCATCATTCGGCTCGATTGTCCAATGCTGTCGTTTATCGCCAATATTATATTCTAGCCAACATTCACCCCCCTCGATATTAATATAATCGACAATATCAGTCAGATAATCTGGCTCGCCAGTCAATCCGCACAAATTCCGCACGATTTCTACATAATCGCCTGTAGAAACGATGCATTCAGTATCAAAATTCCAGACACTATTGCAAATTCTTCGCCCCCACGGTTCCCGCTCTACCTCAATTCCCAGCGAGAACAGCAAACACTCAAACGGCTCATCTTCAAAAGATTGTCGATCTAACGAATAAAGCAAATCGTCGATCGTAATTCCCAGATTGAGAACTAATCCTAATTCGGCTAGTTTAGCTAACTGTGTTTCTAGTTTCAAAGTGTGGATATCTCCCCGCTGCACCAATATATAACTACTATTATCGATCGTAGCTCAAATACCGATTCTCCAGGGGAGAGGCTTCTCTTCTCTCCGAGACGCTGTGCCTACGGCAGGCTACGCCAACGCCAACGCAAGAAGGTTGCGCTTTTACAGTCAAAACCCGCGCCGAGCCTTCACTAGAGATTTTGTTGCTGGTGCGAGGTTTAAATACTTACAGCCTTAGTATAGATTCAGACAAATTTAGTAAAACATTTGAGGTAAAGTAAGACTACAGTAAGACTCAACTAAATTTCGATCGACAAGATCGAGGAGAGTAGATATGTCTACACTAGGATTGACGACCATGAGTAATTACGATTTTTGTACTCAGTGGGTCATCGATAATGCCGACTCCAGACAGATCCGCGTCCTCGACTATGGTTGCGGCGGCGGCGAAATCGTTAAATTATTGAGAGATCGAGAGGTTGAAGCATTTGGTTGCGATACTTTTTATGAGGCGGCGACTTATTCAGAGCTAGATAATTCAGCTTTATTGGGTACGATAATTGTGAAAATGGAAGAGAACAAAATTCCATTTCCAGATAATTACTTTGACTTTTTAGTTAGCAATCAAGTCATCGAACATGTCGAAGATCTCGATACAACATTAACCGAATTTCAGCGCGTACTCAAACCGGGTGGGCAGTTTTTAACGATATTTCCTGATAAAAGTACGTGGCGAGAGGGACATTGCGATATTCCTTTTTTACATTGGTTTCCCAAGCAAAGCACTCCGAGAATTTATTATACTTTACTATTAAGATCGCTGGGCATGGGATCTTTTAAGGGCAATAAAAGTCCGCTTGAATGGAGCCAAGATACTTGTATTTGGTTGGATAAATGGACGTATTATCGAACGCCTGCGGAAATTTACAGCCAATATTCCGCTCGGTTTAGTGAGGTACGATCGATTGAGGTCGATTTATTACAGAAAAGATTGGGATCTCGCTACCAAAAGATTTCATGGTTGCCAAAATCTTTGCAGCAATCGCTAACTATGAAATTTGCCGGACGCGCAATCGTCGCTCGCAATCTTTAGCAGATAAATTAATCTAAATATTTATCGATCGATTAAACTTATAAATCTCGAATCGTGACGAATGAGATCGAAATCTGCATCTTCGCGAGCGAGATCGCGATAAGTATTAGGATTCTCATTCTGAGAGGCTTTTGCTAAGGCAAAGGCTTCGCCAACGCCAACGAATTGAATCGCTCGTGCTAAATATTCAATAGCGAGATCGATTTGGCATTTAATTGCATAGCAACAAGCTCGATTATAAATGGCTGGATGATAATCTGGTTGAATGGCAATTGCACGATCGTAAGCAGCAATTTCTTCCTCGGATCGATTCAATTGACGCAGCGAAATGCCGAGCAGATTGTAAGCTTCATATAAATCGGGATTAATTACTACAGCTCTATTTAAAGAGCTAACTGCTAATTCATGCCGACCTAATTCATGGAGAACCCTACCTCGATTATACCATGCATCGATGAGAGTGGAGTCAATCGAGATCGCGCGATCGTAAGCAGCAATTTCTTCCTCATTTCTACCCAATTTACCCAATATAATTCCGCGATGATTCCAGGCAAAATAATTAGATGTTTGCTTGGCAATTACCCGATCGAAAGATTCTAGAGCAGCTTTGTCTCGATTTAAGTTCATTAATGTATAACCGCGATAATTCCAAGCATCATAGTAATCGGGTTTAATCGCTACTGCGCGATCGAAACTAGTCAGTGCTAAATCGTGTTCGCCTAAAAAAGAAAATGCATTACCCCGATTGTATAAAGCTGCATGACAGTCGGGTTTAATTGCTAAAGCGCGATCGAAAGAATCGGCAGCTTCGGCATATTTAGCTAACTTCAATAGCGCGTGTCCGTGCTGAAACCAAGCTAAATAATTGTCGGGTTCGATCTCTAATCCGCGATCGATTTCCGCTACAGTATCATCGTATCTACATAAGGATTGTAGCGCGATCGATCGATTATTACGAGCTAGATAAAAGTCTGGTTTAATTGCTAATGCGCGATCGAAATAGGTAATCGCCGCCTCACTTCGTCCTAATCTTTGGAGGATAGTGCCGCAATAATTCCATGCTTCCTGAAAATCTGGATCGATCGCTAGGGCGCGATCTAAAGATACAATTGCATCATCACTTTTAGCCAACTTATCGAGGACGATACCACGACCGTACCAAGCATAGAAATCGGCTGGTTTAATGGTAATCGCTCGATCGAATGATACCAGTGCGGCTCGATCTCGATCGGTTCGATTGAGGACAAAACCCCGATTGCACCAAGCTAAATAGTTATAAGGATCGAGTTCGATAACTCGATTATAGCAAACTAATGCTACGTCATTATTACCAATTTCAGCCATCGAGATGCCGCGATGCAACCAAGCACGCTCGTCATTTTGTTCTATGGCAATCATGCGATCGAATGAAACAATTGCTGCTTCATATCGCTGTAGTCGAGCCAATCCAATGCCGCGCTGATACCAAGATTCGCGATCTTGAGGATCGATCGCTAAAGCGCGATCGAAATCAATAATTGCTTCAGTAATTTTAGCTAATTCTAGTAATATAACACCGCGATGATGCCAAGCTTTAGAATCGTCGGGATCGATCGCAATTGCATTATCGTAAGCGGCGATTGCTTTTTCAAACTGTCCATCTTCAACTAAACTATTACCCAACTGAATTAACAGTGGAATTGTCTGTTCTAAAGAAGTAACTCGATCTAGACTTTGTTTGATGGCTGAGATTTTTTCGAGCCTTTGCTGTGCGTCTGCACCCTGCTCATCGTCAGATGCTAGCTCGTCATCCCAAATATTCGATTGCATGACTATCCCGATAGTGAAGAAAATTAGGCTTGGAGATCGACTCGATGTTTCGATTCTCCAGGGAAGAGGCAAAGCAGGGAACGACAGCGAGTGCGATTAAATACCTCAGCAAGCTAAGTATGCCCAATTTTCGTAATTATCTATCTAACGTAAGTTGCAAACGATCGAAAAATGCTCGCTCTCATCAAAATGAGTGCTTCTCAGAAAACACTACACCATTGAAACCCGCTCGATTGTAGCTCCGATCGAGGTGACACAGCACATTAACGCCAAAATAGCTGCGATCGCGATCCCTGAGAATTGTATAGAGATATATCAAGATTGCCTAATTTTGTTAATAAATATTGCAGAAGCTAGATCTGTCTGATAATGTGTGTTTATAGATCGACACTTCAAATCGATCGCCCCAATCCAGATGCCTGATGTCTTGTTACTTGCCAGCCCGAAAAATTCTCACAGTATCCCCCTCACAATTACTGCTTGCAAATTATGTCATCCGCACTCTGTTTTGTTTGTAAATTCAGCTAGCTAACCCACGAGTATTCGATCGATACTCAAGTCCTAGATCGCTTGCGGCATCGTCAACGCAGCCAAAGTTACGATGCCAAGAGTTTCACCTTTGGAGGTTTTGAAAATGAAATTATCAGGAAAAACAGCCCTCGTCACTGGTGCATCGCGGGGAATCGGGCAAGCAATTGCCTTTGAATTAGCCAAAAGTGGCATCAAGCGACTGCTACTAGTCGCTCGCAACCAACAACGGCTGACGGAAATTGCCACAGATATCGCAGCAATGGGTGTTGAAGTTATCCCAATCGTTTTAGATTTAACAGATCGGGTACGGGTAAATGTCGTCATCTCCCAAGCATGGCGAGATTACGGTCAAATTCATCTGCTCGTCAACTGTGCTGGGGTGGCGCATCAAGCTCCATTTCTGCAATCGAAATTACCCCACGTTCAAGAAGAGATCGCCATCAACTTGTTGGGAATGTATACCATCACGCGCCTACTCGCGCGCCGGATGGTATCGCAACAAGAAGGAACGATTGTAAATGTTGCCAGCTTAATGGGCAAGGTTGCCGCGCCAACGATGTCTACCTACTCAGCAACTAAATTTGCCATTTTGGGCTTTACCCAGGCTCTCCGGGGCGAATTAGCCAGCCACAACGTTCGGGTGATGTCGTTACTACCGACACTTACCGATACGGATATGGTGCGAGATTTGCAGTTATTTCGCGGGGTGATGCCGATGTCGCCACAACGAGTCGCGCAGGCTCTCATCCGAGGGATCGATCGCGACGAGCGAGAAATTATAATTGGTTGGCAAAGTCATTTGGCAGTTTGGGGCAGCTATTTAGTCCCGCGACTGCTCGAACGAGTCATCCAGATGGCTGCACCGCTACCGGATCGGAAACAATTTTGGCAGCGGCTGGGGGCAAGAGGATAAGTTGGGTGTGGGGGGTGTGGGGACAGGGAGACGGGGAGACTTACTCCTTACTCCCTCACAAACATGTTCGTACTCCGATCCAATGACGTAAAATATTCGAGTAGTTTGTTAAGTGACACACGACCGAAATCGATCGATGTGTCAAAATAGACTTAATCGGAATTAGTCGGTAGTAAATTTTGAATAACTTGCAAGTGAGTGGTGGGAGCGTACGCACAGTGAATCCGATCGGATCTACTCTTCAACAGCGTTATCAAATCCTGGAACAGTTGGGGCACAATGGATCTGTCTCTACCTATTTAGCCATTGACACTCAACTTCCAGGCAATCTCCAACTCAAATGTGCGGTTCATAGTTACCTGCTGGCAGATCCGACTCCAGATAGTCCCGATTGGCAAGCAGCGATAAATACGGCGCAGACGTTGTATGAAGTGAGTCGTCGCGTCGATCGACTGCCGATCGTCTACAGTTATTTTGTCGAAGATCGATCGTTTTATATCGTCCGCGAATTTATTGAAGGGGTGTGTTTGGCGCAAGAGTTATCCACGCGCGCGTGGACTCAATCGCAAATAGTGATGCTGCTGGCAGAATTATTAGAAGTATTGCGCGAGATCGAGCGGGATCGGGTGCAGCCAGAACCTGTCTCGATTCAGCAGATCGTCCGTCGTCAGATCGATGGCAAACTGGTGTTAGTAAATTTACCCCGATCGATGGCAACGGCAGGAAATACGCCCTTATCGGACAATTTACGCGCGATCGGCGAAATTGCCATCGCAGCGGCGACAGGCAGGTCTGGAGCCGATCTACCCCTCACAGCGAGCCAACTCGATCGATGGCAACAACTGGCAACTCAAATCGATCGCCCCGAACCGATCGCCATTCTCGATCGACTGATTGCCACAGATCCCGAACGCCGCTACCCATCTGGATTAGCCGCTTGGCAAGCCGTCGCGAGTGCGATTCCCCAATTACTCGTCCATCAGCATTCCCCCGCCGATACGCGCCTAGAGATTGCCAAGCACCTGCGGCTATTAGTAGAGCGCGGGACGGAATTTTATGAAGTCGGTAATTGCGAGCGGGCGATCGAAGCATTCGATCGTGCCATCGCCCTCGATCCTCAGTGTGTCGAGGCTTATTGTGGTAGGGGAAATGCGCGGCGGTTTGTTGGGGATTATTCAGGCTCCTGGGAGGATTTCGATCGAGCGATCGCTCTCGATCCCGATTTAGGCGTTGCTTATATCGGGCGCGGCTTAGGGACATGTTTTGGCTCGCCATCGACTACCGATCCCACCGCCGATTTCGAGCTGGGCAAAAGCTTACTCGCCAACCCGTCAACCGCGATCGAATACGTAATGCGGGGTACCGCCCAAGCCCAATTAGGCGATGCTGACGGCGCGATCGCCGATTACGATCGGGCGATTAGTCTCGATCCACACTTATTACTCGCCTATAATAATCGCGGTAATTTACGTCAGTATCTAGGCGATATAACTGGGGCGATTGCCGATTTTACTCAGGTATTAAACATCGATTCCCAATCGGCGATCGCCTATAATAACCGCGCCATTATTTATACTCAGAGCGGGCAATTTGCACCAGCCATTGCCGACTTTACTAAAGCGATCGAACTCCAACCAGATTTTGTCAGCGTTTATAATAATCTCGGTAATGCCTACTATCAAATGGGCAAACATCCCGCTGCGATCGATAGCTACTCGCAAGCCATCGCCATCGATACCGACTTTGCCGTCGCCTATAGCAATCGCGCCAATATTTACCGAATTGAAGGCGATCTCAACGCGGCGATCTCCGATTACGATCGGGCGATTAGCCTCGATGCTAACCTAACGATCGCTTACTACAATCGGGGCATTTGTCGCCGACAAATGGGCAATCATCAAGCCGCGATCGACGATTACAGTCGCACCCTCGCCCTCGATAGTCAATACCTCCATGCCTATTACCATCGCGGGAATGCACGCCAATATCTGGGCGACAAACACGGCGCGATCGCCGATTATACCCATACTATCTGCTTCGATCCCAACCACCTGCACGCATATTACAACCGCGCGATTAGCCGCAGCGCACTCGGCGACGTGCAAGGTGCAATGGAAGATATCGAACGCGCGATTCAATTGTCGCCCGACTTTGCCAGAGCATATTACCATCGCGCTTGGCTCCTAGCTACCAGTCACGAGCATAAATACGCCCTCGCCGACTATCAACGCGCGATCGATCTCCAACCAAATTATCTCGATGCCTATTATCAGCGCGGTTGCAGCCATCACAGCTTAGGTAACTTATCCGCTGCGGTAGCCGACTTTTGCCAGACGATCGATCTCGATCCGCATTACGCCCCCGCCTACTACCAACGCGGCAAAGTCCACACCCAAATCGGCGATATTACTGGCGCAATTAGCGACTACCATCAAGCCGCCAATCTCTATCTCGATCGTGGCGATAGCAAAACCTATCAACAGATTTTAGCCATCCTCGATCGATTGGTAAATAGGTATTAGGTTTTAGGTTTTAGGCTTGTATATTGTTAGAGTTCACCTTCATTTAATCCAGATCCAGATGGTAAAACCATTAAAGATCGGCAAGATCGATGAGTTGGTTCTCGATGTCTGCTTTGTTTGCTCTGGCGGCTCTCTTTTTCGCGGCTAAATGGTAAGGATATTCCCACGCCCGCGAACGTTTTCCTGGATAATTATAACCTGGACGAACCATGACATAAACCTCCTTGAGATCGTAAGTTATGGTTCCTCCCTTTGAATTAATCCCAAAGTTGCGATGTTTGATGCGTTTTGCTTTAAGGATCTTTTCTTGGTTCTCATGGATGCTTTTCCAAAATCGATCTTCTTCACCAGCAGTTAAGGTTTCCCCTAATGTCGATACCTTCATATACGTGTAACGATCTTTGATTTGTAAAAACTCAAAGAATTTAGAAAAATGCTGGTTTGCTAAATCTCTTATGGCAATTTTCTGGTCTAGATCGAGCTTGTCATTTTCAATAATCGATCTATATAATGCTAACGGATTAAAATCTGTGTACTTTTGATGGCGATCGAGAATATAAATATACTCTCTGTAGGTTAGTCGATTGAATTTAATGCCAATTTTCATAATATATCGATCGCCATAAGGTTGTCAGCTAAATCTTCAAGATCGGCAAGTGCTTCCTCTATTATGTCCGATCGATTGTCTCTGAATGCTCTTTTTTCCAACGCTCGACGTTTGACAGATCTGGATTTACACCCTTGTTTGTCTGACTTAAAATACATATCTGGTGCAGATGCTAGATGCTGATTCACACCACCATCTCGGCGAATCATCGCCCCATTATAAGGACAGTCTATAATAGTCCAATAGTGCCGATCGGTACCAAGAGTCTCCAGGTAATATCTTGAATAAACACCAAAATTGCGATGTTTGATGCGTTTTGCTTTGAGGATTTTTTCTTGGTTCTTGCGAATATTTTCCCAAAATCGATCTTCATCACCAGCCGTTAAGGTTTCCCCTAATGTTGATACTTTGATATACGTATAGGGAGCTTTGATTTGTAAAAATTCAAAGAATTTAGCAAAATGCTGATGTGCTAGATCTCTAATGGCAATTTTTTGGGTTAAATCGAGCTTGTCGTTTTCAATAATCGATCGATACAATGCTAACGGATTAAAATCTGTATACTTTTGATGGCGATCGAGAATATTAACGTACTCTCGGTAGGTTAATTGATTGAATTTGACACCAATTTTCATATGCTTACGATTCGGCGATGCGAACGATGTTGCTCATCACGCTAGGTAACACAGCCCGAAATTTTCGTCCGAGTAAGAACCAGAATAGCGGTGCGAGCAGTCCTTTAAATGATACTTCATGCGTAAAGACTGTGTCATCAGATCGATCGTGGAGATAGCGATAGACGTTTAAGCTACTCAATGGTAAATCGATCGTCATTGTATAACTTTGTCCGGGGTTAAATTGCGAGATTCTAAACCGCGAAGCTCTACCTGCTGCGGTTGTTAAAATGCCTGTGGCTCCTAAGATAAAAGCACCATTTAGCGTCGAATCTCGTAGTTCTGTATCCCACCTCGACCAATTGCTTACATCCGTCCAGATGCCCCAGATTGTGGCTGGTGGTGCTGTTGTTGTGAGTGTGTGGTTAAATTTCATAAGCTGCGATCGCCGTACGGATATGCTAAGTTGACAGTGCCAATATAGCGTCTATATATTGGCACTGTCAATATAGAACCGATCGACATGGCTAAATATCATCACGGCAATCTGCGGCATGACTTAATTCAGGTCGCCACAGAACTTTTAGCAGTCGAAGGCACTCACGGATTGAGTTTGCGGAAAATGGCTCAGAAAGCTGGGGTGAGTCACAACGCACCATACATGCACTTTGCCGATAAAGAAGCAGTGCTAGCGGCAATTGCCGAGGAAGGTTTTCGACTATTAGCAGTAGAAGTAGAGGCAGCAATCGAACGCTCCGACAGGCAAAATACTCGCCAGCAGTTAATTGCCGCCAGTGAGGCTTACGTGCGCTTTGCACAAGCTCGACCGAATCATCTTCAGGTGATGTTCGCGCCTTATGATGCGGTGAAGTATCCCGATTTGCTAGCAGCTTCAGCCGCATCGCTCGATCGATTATTCGAGCTGGTAAAATCTGGACGAGAAAATGGTAAGCTCGTTGCTGGCGATCCGCATGTGATGACTAAGGCAATCTGGTCGATGGTACATGGCATTGCCTCGATTTCGATCGCTTATCAAACAACAACGATTTTATCGGCAAATGACTCAGCAACAGATGTTGTTTCGGTGTTTATTAATTATTTATTAGATGGGATGGCTACCAAAGATTAATCGGTGTTGCGGATTCTCTTGCAGAGCATCTGAGCCGACATAAATGTCGTCTAAAGGGTGAAAGAAACTTTGTTTGGGCACGCCCTAATTTCATGCTTCAACCCAATTTACAGATCCTTGCTCTGAGCCAGTTTCAGCTAAGTTCCTTAGA
>NZ_JANPLS010000184.1:0-6698 GCF_031422475.1 Chamaesiphon sp. VAR_48_metabat_403 | reverse complement strand
TTTTAGCCCCTTTAATCTCAAAGCATTGAGGACAACTGAAATCGAACTAAATGCCATTGCTGCTCCGGCGATCGCCGGATTGAGCAACCAACCTGTAATTGGGAACAGAATTCCCGCTGAGATCGGGATGCCCAGGACATTATAACCAAGTGCCCAGAATAGATTCTGCTGAATATTTTGCATCGTGGCACGACTGAGCCGAATTGCCGTCACAACGCCCTGTAAGTCCCCCGAAATCAGCGTGATATCACTTGCGGCGATCGCCACATCTGTACCCGTGCCGATCGCCATCCCAACATCAGCCTGAGCCAAAGCCGGAGCATCATTAATCCCATCGCCAACCATTGCCACAACTTTTTTCTCTTCCACCTGCAAAGTCTGAATCGTCTGCGCTTTTTGGTCGGGGCGAACTTCGGCGAGAACACGTTTAATCCCGACTCGATCGGCGATCGCTTTGGCGGTACGCTGATTATCACCAGTGAGCATCACGACTTCGATGCCCATTTTTTGTAGGGTTTGAATCGCTTTGGCAGAGGTCGGTTTGACAGTATCAGCAACCGCGATCGCGGATTGCAAATGACCATCAATCGCAACGAATACTACCGTTTTTCCGGCATCCTCCCACCCTTCTTTTTGTGTTTGGAATACGGCAGAATTGATGCCCATTTCATCGAACCAGCGTTGGGTACCAATCAGAACTTGTTGCTGTTCGACAATACCTTTTACACCACTTCCCGCGATCGCTTCAAATTGTTGGACGGTTGGTAGTTGTGAGTCTTTATTTTGTTCGCGGGCGTATTGAAGTAAGGCTTCAGCCAAGGGATGTTCGGAGTTGCTTTCTAAAGCACCGATCGATCGCCATAGAGCCAGCGGAGCTAAAACATTCGGGCTATTAGGAACGAGATCTAGGATAGAAGAGGTATCCGTGACAACAGGTTTACCTTGAGTAATCGTACCTGTTTTATCCATGACGATCGTGTGGATTTGACGAGCTAGTTCTAGGCTTTCTGCTCCTTTAATCAAAATGCCATTTTCTGCCCCCTTGCCGATGCCCACAGTCACCGATGTAGGTGTTGCTAGACCCAAGGCGCAGGGACAAGCGATAATTAACACACTGACCATTGTGACGATCGATAGCGTGAAATTGCCGATCGCTAGAAACCAGACTACGAAGGTTGTCACAGCGATCGCCAGAATTACTGGAACGAACCAGCTAGTGATATTATCGGCTAATTTTTGGATCGGAGCTTTAGAATTTTGGGCTTGCTGCACCAGTTTGACAATCTGCGCCAGGGCGGTATCTTTACCGATTTTCGTCGCCCTAAACTGAAAGCTACCCATCTTATTGAGAGTTGCGCCGACAACTTCATCACCAACTTGTTTGGTGACGGGAAAACTTTCACCCGTGAGCATCGATTCATCCACAGTTGAATATCCCGATACGACTTCACCATCGACGGGGATTTTTTCACCAGGACGTACTACTACAATATCTGAAAGAGCGACTTCCGCGATCGGAATATCAAGTTCTCTACCATCCCGCACCACCCGTGCAGTTTTCGCCTGTAAACCCATCAATGCTTGAATTGCCGACGAGGTGGCTCCCTTGGCACGATTTTCTAACCACCGTCCCAACAGGGTCAAGGTGATAATCATCGCCGTCGCTTCATAATAGACTTCTGCGGATAATCCCTGTGTTGTGAAGTAACTAGGGTTTATAGTCACCCAGAGTGAATAGAAAAAGGCGATACTCGTACCGAGCGCGATGAGGGTATTCATATCGGCGGTACGGTGACGAAATGCCTTCCACGCCGATATTTGAAATTCCCTACCCACCCAAAACTGTACGGGTGATGCTAGCACTAGCTGTACCCAGGGATTTTCCAATCTAGCTAACCAAGATGGAAGTGTGAGATTGAAATGGCTCAGACTGCCGATGACAAGTAATATACTGAGAATCGCACCGACTAAAACTCTGCGCTGAAGATTTCGCTCTGCTCGTTGTTGTTGCCTATCTCCGCTATCATCTTCAACGCCCAGATCTGCGGGGATAATTTGCGTCTCATAGCCAATATCAACAACTGCTTTGGTAATAATGTCGATATTAGTTTGTTTGGGGTCGTAGCGTACAGTTGCTCGATCGCTACTAAAATTGACGTTACCTTCTACTACCCCTGGCACGCTTAGAATTGCTTTCTCAATGTTATTTGCACAGGAAGCGCAACTCATCCCCTTGAGTTTAAGATTTAGATCTTCCATATTTTTTCACCCATTGACTCGATAATTTCGCATCATGCCAGCATCTTCGTGTTCTAAGGTATGACAGTGGTAGGCAAATAAGCCGCTATATTTCTCAAATTTAATTAGCAGTTTGACTCGCTCACCTGGCATCACCATGACAGTATCCTTGAAGCCCTCATCGACATAACCATCCTTGACAGTTTGCCAGCCTGCGGCAAGTTCTGGCAGCACTTGGCGACTAATCACTTGAAATTTTACGCCGTGGAAGTGGATGGGGTGCGCCATGCCTTTCGCATCCATCATCGCTCCAGGATTGAGTTTGTTAATAATCTCCCACTGCTCGATCGAATTCAAGTTAACGGTTTCTTGTGGTGTTGCCGCATTCATTTCAAAAAGTTGCCCATTGATGACCCATTTCATCCCTTGGAGCGAAAGCTCAACCGGACGCGGCTGGGCAGCATTAGTGGCATCTCCTGGGCGCAATAGGGGTAGGGCTGCTAATTTACTAGGGAGTCTCAGGGTTTCTGTTTCCGCTCGCTCGATCTTAATGTTGAATAGCTTCATCGCTGCACCGAGTTCGGGAGCATTACTAGATCCCATCATCCCGCCCATACCGCTACCGCCGACATTCTCAGCTCCTGAAAATACCAGACTATTGAGAGCTAATTCTGTCCCAACTTTTAACTTACTAAAATCTGCCCAAACATCTACCCGCTCACCTGGAGCCAGCATCACGTACTTTCGATCGACAGGCTGAGTCAGTAAACTCCCATCGGTACCAATAACGGTCAATGGATTGCCATTGCTCCATCCCAGCTTGTAAATGCGTGAATTAGAACCATTGAGGATGCGGAGGCGGTAGACTCGCGTTGCCGCAGTCAGGGTGAAGTCAGGTTTACCATTGATGAAGAGCTGTTCGCCCAAGAAGCCCATCATGCTGCTCATATTACCCATGCCGCTGCCCGATCGATCTGAGTTATTCATCCTGCCCATACCGCCCCCGCTATTACGTGGGGTACCAATGTTACTGCCAAGATAGAGGAGTTGATTATTGGTGTCTAAGGTACGATCTTGAAGAACGATCGGCACCTCATAAGCCCCTGAAGGTAGCTTGAGTGCAGTTTCTTCTGGATCTGTCACGATAAACAGTCCCGCCAATCCAGCATAAGCTTGTTGCCCTGTCAGCATATCTGGATGCGGATGAAACCAGTTCATCCCCGCTCGATTGATGACCTCAAACTCATAGACGTAGGTTTGTCCGGGATCGATCGCAAACCGAGGATGTCCATCCATTTCTTCTGGCAAAATTAAGCCATGCCAATGCACGATCGAGGATTGTCCCTGTGGCAAGTTATTTTGAAAGTTAACCCGAACGCGCTGACCTGTTTGGACGCGAATAATCGGGCCTAAGTAACTATCGGGAATGGCAGTCAGGCTAGTTGGATCGCCTTTGACTAGGGTTGCTGCATAAGACCAAACTTGGGTCGGTCGTCCCGCTAAGATTGGCACCGTTTTTGGTGCAGCCTGGAGATTGATTTCCAGATCGGGAATGAATTTTGGATTTGGGGTGCGGGCTACGGTGTTCTGTGCGGGTGTCTTCGTCGTAGTAGAAGGTGGGGGCGAACAACTCGATAACAAGCTGTGCATTCCGCTACCGAGCAACAGTCCGCCGACAAAGCCACTCCCTCGCATGAAATTTCGACGAGTAAGGGGATTTTGTTGCTCGGCTTTAATTTGCATATCGTTGGCATAGCCTCTCCTGTTGAGAATCGCAGTTCGATGACTGTGGGTGAGATGTATTTACTTTTATGCTCGACTCTCTAGTCATGAAGATTACTCCTAAAAAGCGTCTACAAACCTCAAAATCTTTGCTCTCTTTATATTCACTAATAATCGATCGTAAATGAATCAGCCTATAGGAATAGATTTTGAAATCTATTATTTTCAAGGCATTTAAATCCTCAGCTCTTTGTACCCGATCTAAATGAAATTAAGATGAAATGAGCGATTAATTTTACAAATCTTAGCAAGCATATTTCTACAGACAACCACGATCGCAGGTTAATTACGAGGGCTAATTAACCCGTTCGGAAAGTGTTAATAAAAATGCAAGATTTGTCTCTGCTGTAATGGCATGAGGCGCGGTAGCAGGTATGAAAATAAACACTCCCGCTTCCAAAACCAGCTCTTTGCCTTCCAACGTTAATACACCTTGTCCTTCAACTACATTAACAGTGGCATTACGCGGATTAGTATGTTCGGCGATGTGCATTCCCACCCCCAGTATCATTAGCGTATATCGACAGTTAGCATCTTCTAATAAAACCTTGCTCTTAACTCCAGTCTGGGGATATTCAATAACATCTGCCCAATGAATTGCAGCAGTATTCGAGGACATTATCGTTTCAGTCATGAGATTATTCCATTATAAATTATGTAAAGACAATTTTGGAGATCGGTGCATGTCCCAAAAATATGTATGCAGCAGATCTGAGTACACTTTCAGAATAGATAATTTTTTGAATATCTAAACTTGGCACACGTTTTGCGGTGGCATTGTAAGTTGCGATTTCACCTTCTAAACTAAAATCACTATTGGTAAGGTAGTGATCGTTGTCGTGTACTGCTTGAAAGATAAAGTTGTAAATGGGATTAAGTCCCAAAGTTGTATCGTAATTTTCGGCAGACACCCACAGATGACTTTGCTTAATATCGACAAACATCTCAGCAGCATTTTTATAACGCTCGTACCATGAGAATTCGAGATTGAGTGGAGTACTCTCAAACTCGACCCAAAGCCATTCACACAGTTCGGCCAGCGTTGCATCGGTAATTTGAGCAGGTTCACTGTCTAGATATAGTTTGGCGAGAGTTTCGACTTTCGATGTTTTAATGTTAGGTCGAGTATTTACATTAGTAGTCGGATCGGCTGCTTCTGAATTTTTATCGAGTTGCTTTGTAGATTTGTTAATTATATTATTCATGATATTTTTTTAAGTATTGATTGTCGATTCTCGGCAAGGCAGAGGCTCTGCCAACGAGCTTAGGTTCTAAAAATGTCAGTTGATGTTGATGTTGTGAATTAGCTGCTGTAAAAAATTGGCGATCGTATGACTTGGCAATAAGAATAGCAACTTTCATAATTTATTTGATATGTTAAGTAGCCTCTCAGTCCGAGCATAGATCTTGTCTGACTCGATAGTGACTATCTTAGAATTAAAGTGTGAGAATTTCGTGAGGTAGAGTACTGAAGCGGTTAAAATCACACTCCTTAAAGATCGTTGGTGACTGTTTTATCACCCATCAATACCTGAAACAATGTCGTCCATATTTTTAAATTGATTCATTTTCAAAAAAGCACACTATTTCTCGTCAAAAATTTGCCATCAAAGGAGATCGGTACTCCTTCTCCATCTAAGCTCGATTTTCCTGTGTTTGCTTTTCGGGCATGGATATGAAGATGTGGTTCGCCAGTATTGCCTGAGTTGCCAACTTTGGCAATCGCATCTCCCGATCTAACTAGCGATCCCACTTGGCTAGTGATGCTGTCTTTGAGAAGGTGAGCCATTAAGATATCAGCACCCTTACATCCGAGCAAAATATGATTGCCAGCCGGATTTTTTTGGTCTTTTTCACCTGGAATAAGATTAGGCAGATCGTTGACTAGAGTGGAGATCGTCCCATCACAAGGGCTGTAGAGAGTCTCTCCAAAAATGGCATAATCGGTCAAAGATCGCGGGGAAAACCCATTTGCCCTGGCTCCTAGCACGTTTAGTTTCATTATATCCAAGGCATATCGTTGTGTCGGATGAGTGTTGTGATAATTGATAGTGGGGCTATTTCCTCCATGTGCAACATAATATGTGCCTTTTTTTAATGGGAAAGACAGTTCGATTGGTGTGCCAGTAAAAAAATAACCCTTTAGACTAGCTAAAAATAAGAACATGACAACAGCACTGATTCCTAACTCAAGATAATTTTTAAACGTTTTCGGAGAGTAAATTGGTAAAGATTTGGCATTGATGAAAGACTTGGATGCTACTATAATAAATGCGATCGGTAATAGAAACCTGACGTAATAACTTAACCAGTCCCACCGTCCACTGAGAAAGATAAAAAGATAATAAACCAAGACCATTAACAGATTGAGCAGCCAATTGAATTTACTACTAAATTGTGCCTGCCAAAGCCAAATCATGAGGGCGGCGGGAATGACTAAAAGAGTGAAAATCAATGATCCGATAACAAAAAGCATGGTATAAACCTTGACGAAAGTAATCTTTTTACAATTAAAAGCAATTTAGGGATGGCGATCGTTGCTGACTGTTTGATGACTAATTAAACGATCGATTAAGCGGTCTTTAAACTGTAAATCGACATCCGAGCAGTAATATACTTGCGACCCTCTAATATCCGGTGCCACTTCCAGATCGTGCCCCAGCCCAAACGGTTCGAGG
>NZ_JANPLS010000183.1:0-6217 GCF_031422475.1 Chamaesiphon sp. VAR_48_metabat_403 | reverse complement strand
GAATGAATTTGTCAATATCTAAAGCAATCGGTTTTTAGATGAATGTGGTTGTTTCTTAGTATGAAATTACCATTTATTCGATCGAAATTAATTGCTTTTAATCTTGACAACCTAAGCCCGATCGGGAATGAATCAGCCCTGCTTTTTAAGGGGGTTTGGGGGATTCACACCAATTTCGCTTCTAACTAGAGGTGCATACACATCGTAGCCCGATCGAGCGCAGGGTGGTTTCAGCTACTTAATAATGCTCGATCGAGATTATTGGGGTCGATAATTTTGAATTTGCTTGCCGTCGGATCCATAAACTTCGATCGGCAGTTTGGCATTTTCGCTAATAGCTTGGAGGGCATTTCCCAGGGTATTAACATGATTGATAATCCCCACCTTTGCATTCCCATCGCGTTGATTAGAAGCGGCAACTGCTGTCTGTTTGAGCGTCTGGGTATAGAGCGACATCAATCTAATTACGATCGATTTATCGGTGAGCGTGTAAGTACAAATCTGGGGCGTACCAGCACAAGTGCGTTGGAGATCTTTACTTGCGAGAGCAAGTTTTTGGGTGGTTTTAAATCGCTCGTCTACTTGTTGAAAATTTTTCTTGTATTCCGCAACTAGTGGTTTGGCTTGAGTGTAAACGGCACTAGTCTGAGGGATACTTTGAATCGCCACTACTGACTGATTCCATTGAGAAACAGCTTGAGCGAGTTGGTTGCTCTGCTGAGAAATTTTAGCCGATTGCGCCAGTTTGACGGCAGTTTGATAGTTAAGGTTGGCTTTTTCTTCTTCAATTACCTTGGCTTGGGCGTTAGCAATCCGAGGTTGATAAGATTTGAGAAGTTCTTGGGCTTGAGAGTAAGCCATCGTCGTGGCGGGAATAGCCCCAAGCTGGTTACTAGCATTATCCCATTGCCCCTTAACCGATCGCCACTCAGTTAGCGATTTGGCAGTAGCTTGGGTTTGAGTAGCCGCTTTAATTCCGTCTGTTGCCGATCTAAGTTTTTGGTCGGCAGTAGTTTCAATTTCAATCCGCTTATCCACATCGACCAATCGCCCTTGATACTCGGTACGTTTTTGAACGGCGAGGGGGTAAACTTGGCTGGAGGTCGGAATTCTGCTCAGATTGGCGATCGATTCAGTCCAAATTTGTTTGCTCTGTTGCCATTTTAACAGCGGAATCGGCGGGGTTTTGACGATCGTGGCGGCTTTATATGCCTGATTCATTGCCAGCACTGTGGTGTCCAGATCCTGCTTTAGGGGAATTGCAGTTTTGAGGGTATTTTGAGCGGTACCATAACTACCAGACCACATGGGGATAGATTCGAGCGCATCGACACTTTGCTGGAGTTGTTTTTGGGCGGTTAAAGCCTCTTGTCCATTGACTTGGGGTTCTTTAATAGTTGTCAACACGGATTGGATCGCGCCAGAGGCTGTTGTCAGCTCCGTACAGCTGGATAACACGCAGGGACGAGTGCCCATATATCCAGCTCCCGTACCGACTGCTAGTGCCCCCAAACCGCCCAAGATCGGTAGAATTAATTTGTTGCGGCGATTGGTGGCTGGTGGGTAAGCAGAGTGGTAATTTTCGTCAGCACTACCGAATGAATGCTCGATATTGGCAACGAAGGCATCGGCATCAATCTTCACCAGCCGATCTGAGGAATAATTAGCACCAGTACTCTGGCGAGTAACCATCCCAACCATCTCGTTATCGTTAGGTACGATCTCTGGAACTGTTGATGGTGTAATGTCAGAATTTTCCATATTCATGTTAGAGATCTCCACGGGTGTGCCGTTTACCAGGTTGCGACGATCGCGCTCTAATGCGATTCTATCGTCGATCGTGCCTGTCATTGCGGGTGCGGCTTCGCCCGGTACGGTTTTCTTGACGAGGGGGTAGACTGTAAAACCTTGTTGACTGTAGGGGCGTTGATTGCCTTCCGATCGCAAATATAATTTTACTGCTAAGGGAATTTTTGGTTCTTCGGCTTGAAGTGCGCGTTCTAAGACTCTAAAGGTATCGGAGCTGTCGATCGCTGCATCTTGAGGATGTTGAGCGAGTACCCATAGGGTATCATCTTTATATAAGCACTGCACCCTAAATGGAATAATCCGCCCTAAGTGAGCGTGAAGAGAGTTTTGCAGAAAACACTCTAATATTTTGAGGTCATCCAGTCGCGTGGCTGAGTGCATATATTAACCGAAACTCGGCGAAAGTCAATGTAGGTGGGACAAAACTAGCTAGTCAGGACGGATAAATACTGTTACAGTTCGATCGCGTCAGACTGCCATTGTCATCATCGATCGCCCGATATCTAATTGCTAGCTAGTGTATGTAGTTAGTATTTGTTAAACAATAATATCCTAAAATCTTACCAGATCCGATCTCGATCGAGATTTTCAGCGATCGTCCGGAGATTGTCAATGTTTTGGCGTAAAAATCAGAAATTCATGGCGGGTGCAATTTATCAACTGCGCCTACCATGAATTATGGATCGTAGTCCTTTACCCCACCCCAGCCCTCCCCTTATAAAGGGGAGGGAGCAAAAGCCCCCCCTGCTTGGTGCGCTATCACTACCGGGGAACCCGGCCAGTGAGCGCATCCGCTTTATAAGGGGGGGTTGGGGGGGGTAACACCATCTCAAGCGAAGTCCAGCCTACTTGTGTCCACAGGGTAGCTTTTTAAGGGGGGCACCGGATCCGGAAGTCCCCCTTTCCAAGGGGGATTTAGGGGGATTCTGGTTTCCGCACGAAGCCCAATAATGAGCTTGTCGGTATGCCGTAAAACGACACTAGCGAGTTTGGCTTAGTGACACTTATTATTTAAGTGAAACTTTACCGCCAGCTTCTTCGAGTTGTTTTTTAGCATCGTCAGCGGCTGCTTGAGGTACGCCAGTGAGTACGTCTTTAGGAGTTGCTTCTACTAAGTCTTTAGCTTCTTTCAAGCCCAAGCCAGTAATCGCGCGGACAACTTTAAGGACGGCGATTTTCTTGGTGTCGTCAGACAAACCTTCGAGAACGACGTTGAATTCGGTTTGAACTACAGCTTCTTCTTTGTCAGCAGAAGGGCCAGCAGCAGCAGCTACGCCGACGGGTGCAGCTGCACTTACGCCAAAAGCTTCTTCGATTTGCTTGACTAATTCGGCAGCTTCTAGAAGGCTGAGGGTTTTTAACTGTTCTAAAATTGTATCGGTTGCAGCAGACATGTGTAAATTCCTAGATATGGGTGAAAATTGTAACTCGGTTGGGTAGCTCTGAGCTACTAACCTTTTTCTGCGTAGGCTTTAACGCCACGAGCAATCGAAGCAGGTACTTCTTTAACACCGATCGCGATTTTCGCGGTGACGGAGTTAAGGGCACCAGCAATTTGCGCCATGAGTTGCTCTTTGGATGGCAGATCGCCGATCGCTTTAACATCAGCACCAGAAAGGATTTTACCTTCCATGACACCACCGTGGAGTTCGGTTTTCTTGGTGGCTTTTTGGAATTCATGGTAAGCCTTAATCGAGCCACCGATGTCATCTTTGAGCAGCAAGAACGCCGAAGAACCTTGAAGTAGGGGTTCTAATGCTTGCCAATTGGCATCGCCAGCAATTGCTTTACCCATGAGGGTATTTTTAGTCACCGTGCAGAGTCCGCCTTTGGGGCGAATCCGACGGCGTAAATCGGTGATTTCTGCCACGGTTAAACCTTGGTAGTTAATCACCGCGACCATTGTTGCTTGGCTCAATTCTTGCTTGAGCGTAGCAACGATCTCGTGTTTGTTTGCTAGGGTTCTCCCCATATTAATGTTTACCTCTCGATCGATCGAGTTTTTGGTGGGGACAGGCGACAACAAGGCATAAAATTAACCCCGACACTTAGTGCCGAGGTTGTCATTCAGTCGCGCGGACTACTAGATTAGTAGCGATCGCTATTGCTGCTTGCATTAACCTCGGCAGGGAATTAAGCTATCCGCTCCTGCTGTCTATGGCTGGCTATTTAGTTTTGGTTAACGCAATTTTTGCCGCGACTGAACCTCAAATACTTATTAATATTGTTATCGGACGATGCGATCGCCGATTAGCCTTTGCTATTATAGCATGAGTTCTGTCGATCGGAGCAAACATTTTTTTGAGGGGATAGGGAATAGAGGTATACCAAGGCAGCCGCACACCTAAAGTAACAATTCCCACCATCTAATTGGTGACTATATTTAAAGCACTAAGCAGTGTCTTGAGATAGTTGTCGTCCCATTTAGCATTGAGTCGGTTGGTTTTATACTAACCTTAGTTTTTATCTCGCGATCGTTAGACTAGATCGAATAAAAAAAGTTCCCGATAAAGTCATCATAAATCCCGGTCTATATAATCTGTTTAAATTCACGAAATACGTGTTTTTTTACTGTTGTTAATATCAACACAATATCCTTACCGAACGATAGTTCAGTTACATAATATGAAGTTTCAGCGTTCTATGTCCATTATTCTCGCTACCACCTCAGTCTTAGCGATCTCATTGACTTAATGGTACTCAATGGCAAGCCGATTCCTTTTATGGTACTTGGAAATACGAAAACAAATTTGGACCCAAAATCAGCAGAGCTAGAGCCAATAGTGATGAGATGAAAATTGACATGAATAAATATGGTCGTCCACCAGCGTTGGGTAACAAAACTGGTTCGTCCCAAGCTAGCTTTAATTTTCCAGACGATGCTACTCATACCGCCACCTTGCTTAGTCCGAGCTGTATGAAATGGTCAAACGGCACGACTTGGACAAAATAGATTGAGTCAACTGGCGATCGATTTACAGCAGCACTATATTTAGATGGTGGGCACTGCCCGCTATCTAAATATAGTACTTGACAAATTACTCGGAAATCTTACATAATAGACATCCGATCGAAAAAATCGTGAATTTGCGTGACTGGCGGAATTGGTAGACGCGCTAGATTCAGGTTCTAGTGTTCGCAAGGACTTCCGAGTTCGAGTCTCGGGTCGCGCATCGTGTTTAGAGTTATTTAGTTATCGGCGAACGTTGAGTAATTATCTGCGTTCGCCGATTTATGGTATCTCGATCGCAGTCAATATGTTAACTAGTACTCAAAACCCACTCGTCAAGCAAATT
This sequence comes from Chamaesiphon sp. VAR_48_metabat_403, assembly GCF_031422475.1. Classification (NCBI taxonomy): domain Bacteria; kingdom Bacillati; phylum Cyanobacteriota; class Cyanophyceae; order Gomontiellales; family Chamaesiphonaceae; genus Chamaesiphon; species Chamaesiphon sp. VAR_48_metabat_403. Next base: position 1,112 of record NZ_JANPLS010000183.1, on the reverse strand, counting down.
AAAAAGCTCCAAAATGCCAAGGAGCGACGAGAAACGCAGCTATTTTTATTAGAAGGGACGCATTTAATTCAAGAAGCCTGTGCGGTGAATTATCCATTAGAGACAGTCTGCTGTACCCCGCAATGGCAAGAGCGTCATCCCGAATTGTGGTCGATCGTTAATGACACTAGCCGGGTAGAATTAGTCAGCGACGAAGTAATTAGATCGATCGCAACGACGATGAATCCAGATGGGATCGTGGCAATTGCCCCCCGGATGGCCTTGCCTAAACCAGCTATTCCTGCCAACTTGACGATCGCATTATCTACCATTCAAGATCCGGGGAATTTGGGCACGATAATTCGCACGACGGCGGCGGTGGGAGCAGATGGATTGTGGGTGAGTCGGGATAGTGTCGATTTAGATAATCCTAAAGTGCTGCGCGCCTCGGCTGGGCAATGGTTTCGGCTGGCGATGGCTGTAAGTGACGATTTGCACGCATTAGTGACTAGTTATCAGCAGCAGGGAGTACAAGTTATTTCGACAACTTCTCATACTACTACTAGTTATTGGGATGTCGATTTACGATCGCCTACACTAATTTTACTAGGTAATGAGGGCGCGGGATTGAGCGCGGATTTGGTCGCATTAGCCAAGCTCCAGGTCAAAATTCCGATGTCGGCAACGGTAGAATCATTAAATGTCGCAACCGCCGCCGCGTTGATGTTATATGAAGTCCGCAGACAAAGAAGTTGAATTAGAGCATCAAGAGTCGCGAAATTAGTCGAGTCGGGATTGAAGTTTAGTCGTATCGGCGGTGCTGTGACGATCGCAAAAATTCGATCGATACGAACAGCTTCTTGTCGTGAGGGTATGCTGAGAGCATCAGACAAACTAACTATAAATTTTGGGCAGTAGTTTTGCAGACATGTGTGCCGTAATGAAGGAAGCTTCCCAACTACCTCTTTACTGTCAACTGTTAAAAATCGACTGTCAACTACTCTACCAATGCAATTCCACATTCAAACAGATAGCGAAATTCCCGTATCCAAACAACTATACGATCAGATGTTGTTTGCGATCGCGTCTCGGCAATTTTCCCCCGGACATCGATTGCCAAGTACCCGTCAATT
>NZ_JANPLS010000182.1:0-12622 GCF_031422475.1 Chamaesiphon sp. VAR_48_metabat_403 | reverse complement strand
GCAATAATTGAGAACCTTCGACTACAATTAAATATTTTCCGGCATTGAGTCGGTTGCGGTATGGTAGAGCATCACCAGTTCCAAAGGCAATACCACCGCCACCACCGATGAAGACACTACCCATCGCTCCACCCATGGCACCAAGTAATCCACCAATTAATCGATCGCCAATTTCTCCAGCCCAGGCAAATGTTTGTAAATTGGTAGCTAGGCTAAATCCAATTCCGGCCATGAAGCCAAATGGAACCAACCAAATTGCCATTAGTTTAGCTTGTTTTTGAGCGACTTCATTTGGATCGATCAGACCAAATTCATCAGCAGTTTTGTAACCACGACCGAGAATGTTAATTTTGTTTAATGGTAAGCCTTGTTTTTCCAACATTGTATATGCTGATTCGGCTTGGACTCGATCGGATAATACTGCGACTAGATAGTTATTCATATAGTTTAATTATAAAAGATTTCGTTAGCAAAAATTGACTTATTCGCAGCTTGCCCCAGATCCTAAATTTAGCTAGAAGCACTAGTATAGAATCTCAGTGCAAATCGCCAAACTCGATTTGACAAAATCAGTAGTACAACAGCCAAACACCCTCCACTCACAATCCACGCCGGATCTGCCCGCCCCAGCAAAGTCTGGGCAGGCACAGTGGTCAAAAATGTCACCGGCACCACAAATGTAAAAAAGAAGCGATAGGCAGCCGGATAAGCCCCAATTGGAAAACGTCCAGCCGCTAACAATCCTCGCAACACCTCAGTAATATTATAAATCTTGGTAAACCAAATACTCGTTGCCCCCAGCATAAACCACAGACTATACATAATCACTACCCCAAATAGTAGTGGTACAGCAGCAAATAGGTAAGCACTCACGCCGATTCCCAGTAAGCTGCCGGCATAAACAATAATCGCTAACCCAAATAATAAATCTGGTAGTCCCCACAAGGAGAAACTATGAAAAGAGAGCCAAAATTGAGAATTAATCGGCTTGAGTAGTACGAAATCCAATGTGCCATCTTGAACGTGTTTGACAATCCGGTTGAGATTGCTAGCTAGAAATGTACTAGAGAACCCTTCGAGAAATGTGAAAATGCCGACGACAATTAATGCTTCTTGCCATTTCCAACCTTGGAAGTTATAGTCTTTGCGATAAAACAAAAATAGACTAAACAGACTACCCGCCAGCCCACCCAAGCTACTTAATGCGGCAAACACAAAGTTAAGTCGATATTCTAATTCAGCCGAAATCGCCGTTTTCCAAAAGATTTTAATGATGTTTAAATATCTGGACATAATCTTACGCACCCATACCTGAATACTGCTTTAGACCTTTACGCCACAGCCACCGATTGACGATCGATAGCAAGACAAACCATCCCAAAATCATCCCAAAGCTATGCACGAGATCGACTTTTAACCCGGTAATAATACTAGCGGGAAAGTTGATAATATAGGGGAATGGTGTCCATTGCGCGATCGATCTTAGCTCGGCTGGGAATAATTCAAGTGGCGCGATTGCCCCCGACAAAAAGAGATTCACTAAAAAAATTAGTTCTTGAATCGAGCTAGCTTTTTCAGTCCAAAAAGAAAACATCGCTAAAGTATATTGAATCAGAAACTGCAATCCTAACGCGCACATGGCTGCGATCGCAAACAAGCCCAGATTACTCAAGCTAGGTATCCAAAAAGCACTAGGGTAGAGGATAAAAAAGAACGAAACCAAACCAACAATAAATGGTAACCGGGCAAAACGTTCGCCAATATGCGACCAAATATGATGCCAAACGGGGTCGAGCGGCTGTAATAGCCTAAACGACAACTTCCCATCGATAATCTCGCGCTCGAAATCCCAAATTACCCAGACGACTGTAAGCTGTCTGATTAAATAAACTGCCAAGAAATAGCGGGCAAAATCGATCGAAGATAATCCAAAGTTGCCCTGTTGTGCTGCTTGAGTCCACACGCCCATTAGGATGAACGGTAACGAGCCTGAAAGTGCCCACAATAGCAATTCAGCCCGATACTCTAACATATAGGCGTAGTAAGTCACCAGCAACGATCGAGAGATTTTAAAGAATCGTTTCATAACTATAATTATATCGATCGCGTTACTCTCAGATCTAGGCGATCGAACAATTAATTTTCAATCTAACTACCCTCACGATCTCGCGGAAAAGCAATCGGGAATATTCAAGGCTAAAAATCGATCGAGCGGTAAATACATCCAATAGAGCGATAATTGGCGATCGCGACTCAAATGCTGGAAGCCTAATGCCGATGCCTGATATTCGTAACTGGGATGAATAATCATCGTATACAAATCGCACAAATTAGGAAAATCTGTCTGCATTGCCATTAATGTTTGTTGCGTATCTTCTAAAAATAAAACTCGATACCGAGCCAGATATTCGCGATCGATTGCCCAACTCCGAATAAATACCGATTCGCAATGGAGATCTCCAGCTTCAGCCATTATAAACGGATCGGTATCGCCGATCGCACTTAAATGTAAACTCTTACTAGGCGCGATAAAAAAGTTTGATGCCGAAGCCTTGAGCGTTGGATACAAAATATAGAAACCGATCGGATTGAGATTGTCCTGACGGCGTAATACGCGCATTCCACGCGGGTATTGACGCGCCCATTGACGGAGAATATTCACAATTCGGTGCGGTGTTGCTTCCGTATTGTGGTTCATCCAATTATAATTGGCTGCGAGTAAAGTAGCGATCGGAATTGCATCGCAGCGCGGATCGAAAGGGTCGATCCTAATTGTGACTTCAGGCGCGATTTCTGGCTCCAATTCGGCGGCAATAGTTAATATTTCAATCCGGCTGATATTGCCATCGAATTGCTTCCGAATCAAACCTAATGCAGCTAATTTATCTAACATCATTCCCGCCGAGCGATCGCTCCCCCGATCGCGATCGCTATAAAATAATTCGGCGGCTTCCCGATGACTGCAACTCACAGGTCGATCGAGCAAAGTAAGTTCTAACAGCGGTGGTTTTAGCTGCGGATTGCCCTCTTGCTGCTCCTTCACCAGCAGATAAACCCACAATCGCAAAAAACACTCAGCACGCGCGCGCGTCAAGCCCAGTCGCTCTACAAGGCGATCTAATATCTGTTGCTGCCGAGCAACATCCAACCACAATGCTAATTCTTTCGGTTCCATAAAATAAGTGTTTTTAAGGGCTGGGCGGGAAAATCCCCTCCGAGGAGGGGTAGCGTACATACACATTTCTGGTGAACAGCGAAATTGGTGCGAATCCCCCAACCCCCTTAAAAAGGGGACTTTAAAAGCCCCCTTTTTAAGGGGGTTGGCAGGGTGGTTTCATACAAGCAAATAAAATTGCATTTACCTATTTGCTTCGCTCTCAACCACCCGCGACTGAAGTTCGGGCTAATAGCAAAAGTCCACTGAAGTGGACTGAGAGATTTTTCTTCTGGTGTATGAAACCACCCTGCCTTTTTAAGGGGGTTGGGGGATTTAGATCTCAAAACGAAGTCCAATAGGCTTACATATAGACCTTAGCCCCAGAAAGGGGATGGCTAAAGTGGAAAATCCCCTCCGAGGAGAGGTGCCCGTTCGCGTTGGCGAAGCCTCTGCCTTAGCAGAAGCGTCTCGTTGGCGTAGCCTCTCGAAGAGAAGAGAAGGGCGGGGTGGGTCGTTTCATCTTACTTCACCCTGGTTCACCTCGATTCCGGTTACTCATTGCACCCTCACAAATCGGTCTGTGAAGATGTATTCAACAACCGAAAACACCAGGAAAACCAAACCATGAAACTCACTCAAACCCGCCGCCACATCGCCACCGATTTAGCTGGAGCCTGTCCCGAAAATCCTCACTACCTGCAAATCCGCGCTCGGATGAATAGACTAGTCGATCGCTACATTACCATCGATATTCTCAGCCAACACCTGATCGACTTACCCACTCAATTTTCTCAACCCCATGTTAGAAAATGGGAACCCATCGATTGGAAATCTATTTCCACCAGCCAAATTGTCGGAGTCGATCCAGATTTATTTATGATGCTTGTCGCTGGAGCCACCGAAATTGAAACTCCCATTCGCGAATATTCCCAAGAAACCTGGAATTACATGAAATCGATTCATCCAGGGATGGCTTATTTTATCGGCGGTACCCAAAATGCCGATGGTTCGATCGCCACTTTAGGCGCATGGGAAAAAGAAGAACGCCAACACGCGCCCACCTTCAAAAAAATTTACCAGCAGTTGACAGGCGAAAAACTGCAACCCAAGCCAAACAGCGTCAACATGCACCAATCGATCGATTCAGCGTTGAAGGCTGTCAATAACCATACCCTTAGCCGGATCTCTACCGAATGGGGAGCCGTTTCGATTTATTTATGGCTGATGGCACACTCTACAGGCGCATTACAACAAGCGATCGCGCAACCATTCCAAGATGAAGTCAATCACCTCGCTAAATTTTGGGGTTTCAGCCGTTGGGCTTTTGATGGCTCTTATTACGGACAAGTCAAAGGCTCGACAAAAAGCCTCCTGTCGCTAGCCAAACACCATCGGGGCGAGCGGACAGAAGGCAATAATCTAGTTGGTAAGGCTACGACTGTCGATGCAATCGAACTCGCATTCGTGTTCTCGCGGGTAATGGTACGAGTTCACACCTGGAATCGCGAACTCAGCCATACTCTACTCGCTCATCTGTTTGGGCAAAGTCCGATCGCAATCTAGATGGGAGCGGGGAGTAAGGAGTAAGGAGTAAGGAGTAAGGAGTAATAAACATTTTGTCTCCCAGTCTCCCCGTCCCCCCGTCTCCTCGTCCCCAGTCTCCTCATCCCCCTAATCTTTCCCGCCAGCGTAGCCAGTGGTGAGCCAGAGGATCGATCGAAAGCTATCGCGAACGGTTTTTTGAATTGGTTCCGAGGGTCTGTCACTATTAAAAGTTACAGGCTTAACCTTGATTCCTCGGCTGCCAAACACGATTTCGCCGATCGCTCTAGCGCGTTGCATGTGGTCGTCAGAAGTCACGAGATATACACTAGTAATGCCTTTAGATTCAAATCGATCGACCAGCGTTGTAAAATTGGTCACCGTATCGATCGCTCGATAATCTAGATGTAAATTGTCAGCCGCAACACCAGCCTTTTTAAAAACTCGTTTGGCATAACCTTGGGGTGCGCCGCCAGAAATCCACACGGGGAGATTGGGGTGCGTGTTGGCAAATTTTGCGGCAAAAATTTCGCGTTCTTCTTCACCACCCAAAACAAAAATTACTTGGGGTTCGATCCAAGTATTTTCAATTTCCCGATAGCCAAACCAGACAATCGGTAATAGTAACGGTGAAATCGGGACGAGCAGTTTCCACAATCGCCAGCGACGGCGGCGTGGCTTAATAATTGGATTTGAATGGGATCGGGGGATGGTGTGATGATGCGCCATGCTGCAATGAGCTTGGATGGGACAGATCTGGCAACTAGGCTATTTCTAGCAAATGCTAGGCTCAAGTTACCACAATTTACTCATCCAGACAACGGGACTGGCGGGGATCGAACCCACGGCCTATCGCTTAGGAGGCGATCGCTCTATCCTACTGAGCTACAGCCCCAAACAGCAATAGATTGTAACAGATTATTGACTGGCGACTAATTAATCTAGATATAGATATGACTCATATCTATATCTATATCTAGATTATCCAGGGGAGAGACTCGCGGGAACGATCTATTAGTCACCAGCAATTTAACTAAAACAGCTTACCGATAATATTCCCTAAATCGTTAATCGGATTACCATCGCCATCGGCATCGAGCATTTTCGTTGCCATGCCGATTAAGTCATTGTCGCCGCTAGCACCACCGAGCGTTTGCACCATGCTACTGGGATCGGTACCGCTTTGCTGACTGAATTTACTAATTGCGGCAATTGCGATCGGTGCTAGCATTCCTAATAGTTGGTTGGTAGTCCCATTATCCATCCCCGTCTGTTGACCGATCGCCGAGGCAATTGTATTCTGAGAGCCACCACCTAAAACCTGACTGAGTAAGGCACTGCCCATGCTTGCCGCACCAGCATTACCTACAAATCCCATCAGATTATCTAAAATCGAGTCATCGTTTTGCTGAGTTGCTTGGTTAATGGCATTAGCACCATCTGAAGTGTTGGCATGGTTGCCCATTGCCGATAGCAGCATCGGCAGAGCCATTCCCACCGCAGACTTGGTGGTGCCATTGTCTGCACCAATTTGTTGACTAATTTGTTGGACGACAGGGCCGCCTAATTGACTCACTAGCATTCCGATTAATGGATTCATCGTAAATCTACCTTATCTAAACAATAATTCCGAATATCGATTCTCTTGCTGACATCATCGCGTCAATGAATCGACGACAGTATTGTACACAAATATTTCAACAATCTGGAAAGATCGATTTTATTCTAATCGTCTAGCCTGCATTATTTATGATGTTTATTTTGTTGGATAGCCTGATTTTAATCAGCTTCAGGCTTTTCATACTCCTTTTTTTGCAATCCTTCATGAATAATCCAGGCTAAATTGCTGGGTTTGACATCGCGATCGTCAAGACCAAGATTATGAGATGCTAATTATAGTTCGAGACATTGGCTTGTAGGAGTGTTCTATCAAAATGCTGGCATATATCTTAGCTGTCGTAGTCGGTACTGGTAGTGTTGGTTTGTATCTCGCCGCCTTCTTTTTACCCGCAGTCCATCGCAAACAAGATTTTATTTGGAGTGGTGTGGGCTTATTTTATGCTTTATTCTTGTGGCTGTACGCTCATCAGGTAACAGGTGGAATTTTGGTGGGACAAACGTCTAGTGTCGTGCTGCTCGGTTGGTTGACATGGCAAATCTTCAATCTGCGCCGCCAAGTAGTAGAACCACTCAGCCAACAAACATCAACACCGAGTAGTGTCAATCGATCGAATCCCAAAGCCGCCAAATCAACCGCTAAACCCACCACTACCGTCCCAGACGCTTCAACACCACTGGCTAACGCCAGAGTACCCGCTAAAGCCGCTACAACACCCGATCGGGCTGCTAAATCTACCCCACCAGTTACACCCGTCGGTACGGAAGCTCCACCTAGAGAGCGAAAAGCAGCTCCAGCAACCGTTGGCGGAAAGCCCGCTCCCCTGGAGAATCGGACTTCGCAACCCGCAATTACTCCTCCAGCTCCAACACCCAGTAATATCGATCCGGCGAAAACTGCACCTGTCGAGCGAAAAACCGCTCCCCTGGAGAATCGCACGCAACCTGCAAATACACAGCCAACCGCACCCCCAGTAGCACCGCCACCCCCCAGTAATCTCGATGCGGTGATAGCTCGATCTGGAGAGCAAAAAACTTCTCCTGCACCCGCTCTCAGTTCGCAGCCAGCAATTCCACCAGCTAATCCAGCATCGCCGCAATCGCTCCTTGACGAGCTAGAAGAAGAGCTAGCCTGGATTACCCTCGAAGTCAAGCCAGCTCCGGCTCCGCCGTTAGGCACTCCCACTCAACCGCCATCGGCACAAATTCCCCCACCGCCTCAACCAAAAGTTGTCCCCGAAGTCGCACCAGATCGAAATATCCCTCCAGATACGATTCAAACTACTGCCAAAATCGATGCTGAAGATGGAAAGTAGTTTTCCATGACGCTCGATCGAATCGTACGTAATTTTATATTTGATAAATAGGAGCGAATCTTAAATGAACAAAGGGCGACTAGAAGCATTTAGCGATGGAGTTATCGCGATTTTGATTACCATTATGGTATTGGAATTAAAAGTACCTCATCAAGATACTTTAGATGCACTGCGTCCGTTATTCCCAGTCATCCTCAGCTATATACTCAGTTTTATTTACCTAGCAATTTATTGGAATAATCACCATCATTTATTTCAGGTAGTCGATCGTGTGAATGGAAGTATATTATGGGCAAATCTACATCTGTTGTTTTGGTTGTCGCTTATACCTTTTGTGACTGCATGGACTGGTGAAAATCATTTTTCGGCGTTACCAGTTGCTTGTTATGGAGTAGTAATGCTGTGTGCGGCGATTGCTTATTTAATTTTAACTATTACTCTCATTGCTCACCACGGGAAAGATTCTATGTTAGCAATTGCGATCGGGCGAGACTTTAAAGGTAAGATATCGCTCGCTATTTATGCTACTGCAATTTTACTAGCTTTTATTAATTCATTCGCAGCTTTTTCCTTATATGTCGTGGTGGCAATTATCTGGTTGATTCCAGATCGACGGATCGAACGCGCGATCGATAAATCGAAGTAAGTTAGAGGAATCCTAGAAATCGAAATAAATAAATGCCAAGCTTTCTGCGGGAGATAATAGCCAGACAACATACAGACACAGTGGAATTAAAGTTAATTTGAGATGCCAATTAAAATTTAATTTCAACACGCGATCTAATAAATATGCGAACATCATGGCAAGGGTAATGCCGATTAGAATTAATAACATTTGACTATCAGCTAACTTGAGACTTTCGACATAGATTTTAGTTGCAAACTGCGCGTCGCGCGGATATCCCCACAAATGTTGAAATACTAAATTAGAATAACTGAGATTGGGCAATCTAAACCAAATCCATGCGACACAAACTAATAATTGAGTTGAAAACCAACCGCAAATATTACCTAAGCTACTCTGCCAAAATCTCGCTAGTGGCGCGACTCGCTCCGATAATGTTTGAGTCAATCGATGGATGACAAGCGCGATACCATGAATCGCACCCCAGACAATATAGCCCCAATCTGCACCATGCCAAAGTCCAGAAATTAACATCAGTAAAAATAAATTCAGACAAGTACGCGCTAATCCTAACCGCGAACCACCCAATGGAAAATAAATATAGTCGCGCAACCAATTTCCTAAACTGATATGCCACCTCCGCCAAAAATCAGCGATACTGGTACTCAGATAAGGAAAATTAAAGTTTGTCGGTAAATTTACGCCAAACAAAATTGCCGTTCCTAAGACGATATCTACATAGCCGCTAAAATCTAGATATAATTGTAAACCATACGCAAAAATCGCTAACCAGAGATCGATACTCCCAGCTCGATCGAGATTATTAGGATCGAAAACTAGCTTGACAAATATTGCTAAGTTATCGGCAATTAAGGTTTTTTTAATCGCACCGCTAGCAATCAGCCAGCCTGCTTCTGTCAACCGTTCGATCGTCGGAAATCGTAAGTTATTTAATTGTGGTGCAAATTGATGATAATGAGTAATCGGCCCCGATACTAGCTTGGGAAAAAATGATTTATATGCAGCATATTTAAGTAAATTTCCAGTTGCGGGACTGCCTTTATAAACATCGATTAAATAAGCCGCCGATTCAAAACTGAGGAAGGAAATACCTAAAGGTGGTAAAAAGTTGGTTTTGAGCCATACTGCCAGCGGCTGAATTTCGGCTGGATTTATCGGAGCAAAGATACTGACTATAAATGGAATATATTTAGCAGCAACTAGTAATAAAATATTGAAAAAGATCCCAGCAATTAAAACTCTTTGCCGCTGCTGTTTTCCTCTTGGCAACCACCGCCAAAAGTAGTCATCACCCAGTCGATCTTGAATTTCTTTGTATTCAATAATTTGGCTTTCCAATAGTAGTTTGCCAATCCAATAATTCACCAAAATCATGGCTAAAATTATTGGAAAATATTGAATCTGACGAAAAGAAATATAAAAGCAAATACTAGAGATTACTATTACCCATAGCTTCTGATTTTGCTGTTTGGCGATTCCCCAATAAAATATTAAGGTGATGCACAGAAAAATTGCATACGCAGGCGATATGAATTTCATTTATGGTGAATAGTAGATAGTAAATGGCTATTTTCGATCGATGGTAGCATTGACAGCCGAGCCTTTCCAGGGAATAGTTTCGACTCGTGATAGATACCTACTCACATCGCCCGCGCCAATTTGATTGAGATGACTGGGATCGGAAAAGCGATCGTAATTTTGGTCTAAAATACCATCCATATTGACAAAGGTGAGTTGTTGCGAATCCATTAATTTTTGCATGTATTCTGTAAAAGTAACTTCATGTTGACGACGAACTTTGTCTAAATAAATATCTGATAAGGGCATATTGACAAATACCAATGGGATCTTATGACTTGCTAATAAATCGATCGTGCGATCGAGTGCCCGATTTTGAAGCCCTAATAATTGAAAATTGGCATAATCGCCATCGCTGTCGCCAGTAACTTTAGTGTATTTTTGATAATAGGTAGCCGGATCGAATTGTAAATCGATCGCCAAAAAGCCATCGAAATCAATTTGGCGGGGACCATCTTTATCTTCGGTAGCATCGAGCAAGGCGGCTGAATCGAGATCGATCGCGGTATTATTACGATCGGAAATCTGGAGCGTCGCTGGAATTCTGGCTTGCAACCAACTTTTAAGTCGATCGCGATGGTGATAAGCTGGTGACAATCGATCTAAGCGACGATCGAAGGCATTATCGATTGCCCGATAAGTATTTTGAAAAGAAGATTGTGCTTGAGATAACGATGAATTATCGTCATCAATTCCCGATATTAACGCTAATTGGCGATAGCGATCGGATGAAATAATCGCATCGTAAGTGCGATCGATCCGACTGCTATTAAATGCCCTCGCGCCGTCCGCCCAAATTACTAATTTTGGTAACTGCTGCGGCATTAATAATCGTCGCAAAATTAAATCGACAACTTGAGCGGTGGCACCATTAATTCCAAAATTATAGAGTTTAGGATTGGTATAACCGCGATCGACTAAACTGCGTCGCAATGCTTCGGGATCGACACCCCTGAGCGCGCGCGAACTACCGACAATTAAGACATCGGGTACGCCGTGTTGCAAACAGCGCAACTGGTATTGAGCCAATTTCTGTTCGAGCAGGGGATTATTAAATGATAATTGCGCGTTAGTCGTGGCTGAATGAACGGTAAGATTTCTGGCGGCTAATGCATATTTAATAACTAAATCGCTGCCGATCGTCAAACCGCAACCCATTACCAATAACAATAGCGATGGTTGCCATTTAAAGCGAGGATGATAAGCTAATTGACTAGTTTTGCCGATCGTCATTTGGGATTGCCAAATTCCGGTATTCGCCAGGTATGCACCGATTTTTTGTCCCCAATCGACCTTTGCCCGATTGGTGCGTGGGGGCTGCGCTGGAAGTGGCGTGACAATCGGGGGTAAAATGAGCTGTGGCGCATCAAAATCCACCCCATAAGTCCAACGTGAGATCGATTGCCCAGAGATGCGTCCGTGAACCCGTAAGCCTTTAATTGCGGGCAATTGCAATTGCCTAATTACCTTCACAACAGTCGTGGCAACTTGACTTTGAATCGGACAAATCGGTGCTTCGCTCATGATGTGGAGCAGCGGCGGTTGCAACAGCAGAGAGATATTAATTCCGCCACTTTCAAAACACCGTTCGAGATCGGGATTGAGCAATCGTTCGAGGATAAATCTTATTGCCTCTTCATCACCGCGTGCGGCAATAGAAATCGGTGTTGGCGAATAATTCGGATTGCCCAACGCAGGCAGATCTAGCCAGTGAACCCACACTGGTGGCTCGTCTATCTGTCCGACTAAATCGGGTTGAGATTGAATACCATGAATGGTGGCTCCTTGAATACCTTGCGGCGTGAGCGAAATTAGTAATGGTGCGATCGTATCGAGGACGATTTTTTTTGCAGGAAATCTCGCCGACTGCGAATTTTTGAGCGTACAAAAAATCTGTAATGTCAGATTTTTCAAGACTGCACTAACCTGAATTTCTTCAGGTGCTAGAGCCATATTTAGTAATTTAACGATCGCTTGCACATCGCCCCACCGTGCCCAACTCCTAAGTCTCACAGTAGGTGGTGTCAGATCGATCCGCAATCGCCAATCGGGAATTTGCTTACCCGTAGCTACTCGTGCCGAAAATCTCGAAAACTGCACGATCGCATCTTGAAAGTGCTGAAAATTCAGGCTGCGAAGACTTTTAGCCAGCAGTTCGGCAATTAGTTGAGAGTCGAGCGCAGTTTGGGCGTAACATCTAATCCAGAGCCGATACTCCAAAACTTGCCAGTAGGCATCAGCCGACTGAAACGTAGTCTGTGCCTCGTCGTTAGTAAATTCAGCTATCTGCGGCTGATGTTGGAGCGAAAACTCAAACCTCACTCCCAGCGGACTAAATACCTGCTGTAAAGCTTGGAAAATTGAGCGTTGCTGCTCTGATAAATCCTGGGTTTGGATGAAAGTAGTCTCCCCAGATGCAGGATGAGGATTAACCTCAAACATCGGTATGGGTAGATCGTAACGCTCTCGTTCAAAATAAATAGGTTCGGTCAAAATGCCACCTGCACAACATCTAACGATCGGTAAAAAACAGCTCTCCAGCAAACCAATCGCTCACTATCATATCGATCTGTCGGTCGATTTGTGCAGATCTCTAAATACTGGATTTTTAAATAGGCTTTAGGCTTTAGAGGATGTTTGGAAAGTATAAACAGGTACCAGTAGAGAAAAAGCTTCCGCGAATTGTTAGGCTGAATAAAATTCAAAACTTAGACAGCCATCGAGGAAGCCATGAGTCAAGCCTACACGACGGAACTAACAGTAGAA
>NZ_JANPLS010000181.1:0-7929 GCF_031422475.1 Chamaesiphon sp. VAR_48_metabat_403 | reverse complement strand
GGGCTGCTATCGCACCAGTGAGGCTTCGGTCTTAACTGTCAGAGCACTTCTCTAGCATAATCCCTGGTCAGTATCCTAGAGCAGTTTCTTTCATCTTTTAAACGACGTAAAACGTCGGCTTAGTTGCTCAGAATGAGAATCGAGCCTTCTCGCTCCCTACAGCCACCGCCCAGGGGACATTTTCGACCAAGATCTCTCGTAGCAAAGGTGTTGGTACTACTGGCTCGATGGCTGCAAATAGATTCGACTCCTCTCGCACTGTCAAGTCAAAATCTTCCACCGCCCGACTGAGTGTGAATTTACTGTATGGCATGGGGTTAGCTGAAATCGCGGTGGTAAGACTACTTGCTTTAATTGTGACAGATTCAACCCGATCGGTTTATCCCTGGTAGTGGAAGTGGTGTCTATGATGATTTCGATTATCCAAAGTTAACTATCAGCTTGACAAGCATTCTCGAATACTATAGTATTCGAGAATGACATATACAATCATTGACTTATTTGCTGGTGCAGGTGGACTAACTACAGGTTTTCATCTTGCAGGATTTGAATCTTTATGTGCAATCGAGATAGAAGCTAAAGCCTTAGCTACCTACAAGTATAATTACCCAAAATCTCAAATTATTCATCGGGACATACGGAAGGTAGATCCTTCAGAATTGCGCGTGCATTTAGGCTTACAAAAGGAAGAACTTACTGTCATTGTAGGTGGGCCTCCATGTCAAGGGCTTTCAAGAAATACTCCTGCTGATTATCGTTATCTTGATGATTCTCGCAATCAGCTATATCGAACATTTTTAGAATTTGTGCGAGAATTTAGACCACATTATGTGGTTATGGAAAATGTACCTGAAATTTTGAAAGCCTATGATGGTGCGATTAAACGTGAAACGATAGACCAACTGGAAAATCAAGGCTATAAAGTAACTTTTGGATCTTTAAATGCTGCTAACTATGGCGTGCCACAGACTAGAGCGAGAGCTTTTTTCTTGGCTAGCTTGGATAAATCTCTTCAATTTCCTGAATCCACACATACTGGAGATATTAGAAGTGATTATAGAGATATGAAATCATGTAACCAGCTTACTATTTTAACATCGAATATTTCTTCAATTGTTACCGTTAGAGATGCAATTGGAGATTTACCTTCACTAGAAGCAGGTCAAATATATAATGAAGAAGCTTATCCTATTGCCGCTCAAACTCCTTATCAAGCGATGATCCGAAATGGAAGTACTAAACTCACTAATCATATTGCGCGGGCTTTAAGTGCTATTCAAATGTCAAGAGCGCGTGTTCTTAGTGAAGGGCAAGATGCCAGGGATTTACCTGCTGAGTTAGCTCCAAAAAAGCATTATAGTGGAGCGTATGGAAGACTTTACTGGGACAAACCAGCCAGAACTATTACAAGATGGGTTTTTCATCCAGGATCGGGTAGATTTTTTCATCCAACTCAGAATCGGACAATTACGATTCGAGAAGCGGCAAGACTACATTCTTATCCAGACAATTTTCACTTTTTGGGGACATACACTGAGATGGCTTCCCAAATTGGGGAATCCGTACCCCCTCTTTTAGGTAAAGCAATTGCTGAATCAATTCTTCAAGCACATTAGTAGGTTGTTATGGATTAATTCGATCTTGCAGTGCTGAGAGAACAATTTGCACATATCGATCGATAGTAATTTGTTTCCTTTCAACTCTGATATGAACTGCGTCTCTAGGTAAAGTTCTAGCTCTAAAGAGTTGTTTCTGATTTTTATACCATACTAACTCTTTTTTACCAGCAATACTGCCTTGTAACCCTGCTCCTGATTTTCCTGTACTTCGCTCGATCGTCCAATCCCATGAAAAAACACTTGGATCGAGAGGAAATTCACAATAGATATATTCAGACCCTCCAATGGTTTTTAATAATATGCCTTCATAGCTATTGACAACACCTTGTTCGGCCTGATTTGATGTAATTTTTTCATTCCAATGCTTAATAATAGCCAAACCCAATTCTTCAGGTGAAGACTGTTCAGTCAAGTTAGGGAAACCAAGTTGAGCAGATTTTTTAATAATATCTGCTCTTTGGATGACAAATAAAAATGTACTTGCAGCCGTGAAATTATTTAATTGAAGAGACTTTAAAGACCAACCAGTTTCACTTGTCGCATCGACAGCATCATAGAGGAGTTTGCTGCGTCCTAATGCTGGGTCTGACAAAGGAATATCCTTAACATAATGAAAAATTGCTTCCCAAGTATAGTCTTCTACTGCGCCGATTAGAGGAGATGCTATGGTCGCAATAATGGCTCGTCTTAATCTTTCAATCTCATTTTCTCTCAACATTCCACAACTCCTCCACTGCTTGCAAAAAATTACTCATTGTCAAGCCCAAAGCAGTTGTGATATGACTGAGAACTCTAACAGATGGACTTTTCAAACCGCGCTCAAGTTGACTAATGTAGGTTCTGTGCAGACCTGTAACCTCTGCCAGATATTCTTGTGACCAGCCTTTTTCGATGCGACAGCGTTGAATTTCTAGTCCTAATATTCGATCCAGGTTACTTGGTTGCATAAGTCAAGATTAAAGCCTTGAATACCAAAGTTCTACAGACTAAAGTATTCAACTATTACTCAACTTCATCTTCAAAGAGATATTGTTAATGGCAGAGCATCATAGGAAAGAACCTTTCAAAGACAAAACGAATTTGCGGCAGCTTAGCACATAACATATGCATCAAATATTATATTAGTAGTAAATGGACAGATGATCCAAGCAAAGAAGCAAGATATTACGATCCAGTAAGCAAATAATATACCTTGATAATTTGGTAATTTTAGAACCTATTTATTCTATTTCTTCTTGCCAAATTTGCGCTGTAAGTCGGCAAGTGTCGCTGGCTGATTTGATTCCTGTGCTGGCTGGGTTTTAGGTAAAACTTGCGCTGGTTTAACTGATGATGTTTGGGGTTTATTACTACGCGCTACTGGTTGCACGGATGGACGATTTCCTGTTGGTGTAGACAACCCAGTTTTCATCGATAAACTGACTCGTTTGAGTTGGACATTGACTTCTAATACCTTCACCTTCACCACCTGTCCGACTTTGACAACTTGGCTGGGATCGCTGACAAAGTTATCGGACAATTGGGAGACATGTACCAATCCATCTTGATGCACCCCGACATCTACAAACGCCCCAAAGTTGGCTACGTTGGTCACGGTGCCCTCTAATTCCATCCCGACGACTAAATCTTTAATTTCCTGGATTCCTTCCTTGAAGGTGGCATATTTGAACTCTGCACGGGGGTCGCGTCCGGGTTTTTCGAGTTCGCTGATGATATCGCGAAGGGTGGGTTCGCCTAGAGACTCGGTGAGATATTTTTTGAGGTCGATATGCTTGAGTTCTGCACCGAGTTTGGTTGGTTCGGTCAGGGGAATATTAACATCTTTAGAGATCGCGGCCAGAATACTATAGCTTTCAGGATGGACAGCGGTATTATCTAAGGGATTTTCACCATCGCGGATGCGAAGGAATCCAGCCGCTTGTTCGTAAGCTTTGGGGCCGAGTTTAGCGACTTTGAGCAGTTGTTTGCGGTTTTTAAAAGCTCCATGCTCGTTCCGATAGGCGATGATATTGTTAGCAACTGCGGGACTTAAACCAGAGACAAATGTGAGGAGTTCTTTAGAGGCGGTATTTAAATCTACCCCGACAAAGTTCACGCAACTTTCGACGGTATCATCGAGCTTTTTACGCAGTAATTTTTGATCTACATCGTGCTGATATTGTCCGACTCCAATTGACTTAGGATCGATTTTTACCAGCTCGGCGAGAGGATCTTGCAAGCGGCGACCGATACTAATTGCACCGCGCACGGTAATATCTAAATCGGGAAATTCTGAGATTGCCACATCACTAGCTGAATAAATCGATGCTCCCGATTCATTCACCATTACTTTAATCGGCTTTGGCTCGACATCTGCCAAAAGTTCGATGACAAATTGGTCGGTTTCGCGTCCGGCGGTACCATTCCCGATCGCGATTAATTGGATGTTATATTTTTTGATGAACTGCTTGACTGTATTAGCAGCTTGCTGACGTTGATTCGCTGCTTGATGAGGGAAAACTGCCTCATACGCTAAGTATTTACCCGTCTCCGATAATACCGCAACCTTACAACCACTGCGGAAACCAGGATCGATCGCGAGTGTCGGTTTCATCCCCGCTGGCGCAGACAATAATAGTTCGCGTAAGTTAGTTTCAAAGTTAGAAATCGAGCCAATATCGGCTTGCAATTTACACTCAGCGCGTACCTCATTTACCAGCGATGTTTCCATCAACCGATTGAAAGCATCTTTGAGCATCGCTTGATAAAACTGCCGCACTGCGGGTACTTTAGTTTTTATCTCTTGTTCGGCTAAGTAATCGCAAATATCATCTTCACTAAATTCTAAATCGAGACTAATAACTTTCTCCGATTCACCGCGAAATAGAGCGAGTAAATTATGTGGCGCAACTTTACTGACAGGTGCCGAATATTTTCGGTACATCTCATATTTAGTCGAGCCTTCTTCCACATCATCTTTAATCTTCGATGTAAACTGCCCTTCCGACTGAATATACTCCCGAATATAAGCGCGCAAATTAGCTTTGTCCGCAGTAGATTCGGCGATAATATCTGAAGCACCAGCTAAAGCCTCTGTGGTTGTCTTAACACCTTTTTCTTCGTTAATATACTTTGCTGCTTCTACTTCTAATTCGACAGGTTGAGCAGTTGGCAAATTAAGAGAGCGAATCAATTCAGCTAGTGGTTCCAATCCTTTCTCCTTCGCAATCGTCGCTCTCGTGCGCCGCTTGGGTTTGTAAGGTAGGTATAGATCTTCTAACTCAGTTTTTGACAAACACTTTTCAATCTTCGATCGCAATTCTGGAGTCAGTTTATCTTGAGACTCGATCGAACTAATAATACTTTCTTTTCGCGCTGCTAATTCAGTTAAATACGTAAATCTTTCTTCCAGTTCCCGCAACACGATCTCATTCATCTCATCGGTACGCTCTTTCCGATACCTAGCAATAAACGGAATCGTCGCTCCCTCCGCAAATAAATCTAGAACATTTTGAACGATGTTCGGATTTAGGTTGAGTTCGGTAGCAATTTGAGTGCGGATATCTAACATACTTATGACAGCAAGAGGAAAAGAGGCTGGTTCGACGATTCTCGTTTCGAGAGATATATGATAGCACATGCGCTCGATCGGCTAGAGCGCGCATCGGCTTTATAGAATGGTACTGCAATTATCTAAGAACCGCTGCTTGGCATTCTCTAAAGCCTGCCGACATTCATGCGCGATTGGCTCGCGACGGAGCGCAGCACCAAAGAGCGGGAAATGTGAACCGATATCTTCTTTAGTATAGAGTTCGATCCCATCAGCCAGTGCTAGCGACTGTCCGAGTTGAAAGGCGATACTTTTGTAAATATCTACTTCGGGTGTAGCCTGTTTGCCAAAGTCTACAGGTACAGAGAAATCGAGTCGCGACAGCATGACACATTTTCCCTTAAAATCTCCTCGTAGGGCCTGCTTTACCCCTTCGCGGTGAGTTGTGCGAGAGTAGAATGAGAGAATAACGCGAGCGGTACGCTGGTACTTGGCATCAAGATCTCGCACTACAGGACGGGTAACGGCAAGTTGATGTGGTTGGAGGTGAAAGCCATAGGTTGCCAAAATAGCATTATTGGTTTCGTCGGAGATGCCTTTGAGCGTCTTGGTAATCACCCCATCATGCAGAATGCCGAAGTTAATATTCGGTGGTTTGGCATCTTTAAAGTGCGCCTGGATTGTCGGTGCAAGCTGTTTGGCGAGGATTTTGCTGGTTTCTAATTCTGGCAATGTATCGACAAAAACTAGGATATCTCGATCGATCGAAGAAGGAGATCCGAAGATATGAAATAGAGTCATTCTAATATTATCGCTACCTCACTCAAGTTTAAAAATTTTGCGATAACTACATAATAAATTATTTGACTAATCGATCGAGTTGTCGATCGTTAAAATTGGTGGGCAAAAGTTAGTATTTGCATAAGGTCATTTTGTGAAAAATTGCCCACCTTACAAAACTCCATAACCGAAGTTCTATAACATCATCGAGTATGAAATAATTAAGATCCCTGTCATTATGTAAGTCTGAAATCATCGAGAATACGTCCTTGGAAAAAGGATTCACGTTGCTTAATGTTGCCAAGATCCATCATGAAATTCGCGTATGGATCTGGTAGTTGGGTTTCATGCTTCAAACCAACATGTCTATGATGTTGGTGTGTCAGTTGGGTTTCGCTGTCGCTCTACCCAACCTACGAATTTCTATCCGACTTTACTCAAGATTTGAGCGACTACGGTCATACTTTCTTCATATAGTAAATCGCGACCCCAGCGTTGAAGATACTCAGCGAGTAAATCTTCAGCATTGCGCTCCGCCAGCGAAGTAACTTCTTCCACTCGCGCCGATTGGGTACCGCCTTTGGTTTCCATTTGCATACAGCCAGCTACCTCAGAGCAGAGAACGGTGTTGCAGTTGGCTTTGGGATTGCTAGAAGTGAGGCGCACGCCCATAATATCGCCAGGAATATCGCCAGAATCAGCCGTTGGCATTCCGGCTAGCTCGGTATGAATGGTGCGTCCGTCAGGGGCGACAAAATCGACCTCGCGTAAGTCATAGTCGCCACCAGAATGGGTATAACTGGTGGGTTGCCATTGCAGGCGACTGGCGAGCCAACCGAGAAACATGATGGCTTGAGCGGGGTTTCCCTGCTCGTAATTTACATCTACTCGATCGATCTCGGTGATATCTTTACGACGAGCGGGGGGATCGTAGGCTTCGGCGGTAAGTTCTTGCCAGCCAGCAATGCGCCGCCAGTTGAGATCGATAACAGGCATTCCCTGGTTGAGAATTTCGTGGAGCTGCAATAGTTCGGATTCACCGCTGGTAAATTCTGCCGAGTCAAAGATGACTGAATGCGCTCTGTGAGCTAGTTGTTGGAATAGAGGTTTGGTAGGAGTGGGGGTATCTTTCCACCACAGGAAACGCGGTAAATCGGCGACGGCGAGGTTAGCGATGCTCTCGCCATTGCGCTCTAATGCGTCTGGAGTGCCCCGTAAGGTGATGTATTCGCTACAGACTAAGGAATGGAGGTTTTGCTTCTTCATCGGGCAATAAACCGACACCTGTGCGCCAACACCTGTATCTTCGCCAACGCTCGGACATACGGTAATTATCCGACGCGGATTGGTATTGGCGATCGCATCTGTAACTACATAACCGCGATTATCGACATCTTTTTCGACGGCTAAGGCGTGGGTATCGTGAGTAGCGGTAATTAGATCGTGATATGCAGCCTGGATTTTAGCCATCGTCTCGCGATCGAGTTTACCAGTTACGGGTAGTTGATAACTTTCCTGTGCTACTTTAATCGCCTTAACTTGTGCTGGCCCAAAAATACCATCGATCGGCCCATTGTAGAAGCCCAACACTGCTAACATGTGCTGGGTAGGTTCTGGCTCGTAAACAATAAATGTAAACGTACTTGCCTGAGTTGCCACGATCGCATCCTGAGCTAAATTATCTGGCTGATAGTCTTTCCAGATCTGACTTAATTCATGTTCGATGTCTGTCACCGAAACATCCTTGGGCGCACGAAGCGATACAACTGGCGGAGATTGAGTACTCATAGATTAGGAATTAGGCTTTAGGAATTAGGCTTTAGGGTAAAATCCCCTCCCAGGAGCGAAAAGTGCGTTCTTGGGGCGCGACGTTTGTGGGGGAAGCTTCCCCCACAAACGTCGCTTGTTTCCCCTGTCTTGTCTCGCCTTTTTTGACGGGGAACCCGTCCAAAGGCGAGCCGCAAGTAAAGCACCTTTTCAAGAGAGGGGTGCCCGTTCGCG
>NZ_JANPLS010000180.1:0-5829 GCF_031422475.1 Chamaesiphon sp. VAR_48_metabat_403 | reverse complement strand
ATCTGCAATTTGCCAGCCGAGGACTTCTAGAAAAGGTAGTTTAGCAGGCTGCATAATATTCATAATTCGATCTTATGAAATTTTCATTAGGGTACATTCCCAGACTAATCGAGGTTGAACGTAGGCGAGTAAATGCGATCGAGTTTGTTCTAGCAGTTCGATAATTTGAGGATTGCGGTATTTTTGCCAATAGATATATTGCAGATAATCAACCAGCCATAACTGCTCGGTAGCATCTAAATCTCGATCGATCTGCTGGGCTAATTCTAGTCCCTGACGGCGGGTAAGTGGTAATTTACTCAATCGATCGAGCAAGTCGGCGGGGAGGGTTTGGAACTGCTCCCAGATGGCAATTGCAGCACCGGGACTACCTTGAGCTAGTCCGAGAATTTCGGGTCGAGTAAGAATTTCGGGTTTGCCAACATTGGTTAAAACTTGCGCCATTAAAGTGCGATCGAGTCTTTGAAACGGGATCTGCTGACACCGGGAGACGATCGTCGGTAACAGCGATTCAACGCTGGTGGCGATCGCGATAATTGTGGCTTTTCCCGGCTCTTCTAGGGTCTTTAACAGGGCGTTTGCGGCTCCTTCTGCCATTGTCTGCGCCTGTTCGATCGCAATGACAGATCTAGATCCGAGTAATGGCGGACGCGATAAAAACCGACTGATGTCGCGAATTTGTTCGATCCGCAGTTGGGGAGGTGCTTTGCGTTTGACACCTGCTGTGGTGGCTTCGGCGGCGGAGAGGAGTTTTCCCTGGTGGCTATAGGTGGGTGCTACCCACAATACATCGGGATGATTGCCTTGGCGGAGTTTTTGCTCAATTAACGCGCGATCGTGTTCGTCTGCGCCGTCGGTGAAGATTAGTTCGATAAAGCACCGTGCGGCGAGACTTTTACCGATGCCATCTGCGCCATGAAATAGATATGCAGGTGCCAACCGTTGCTTGACGATCGATCGTGTCAACAGTTCGACAGCTTGGGTTTGTCCGAGTAAAGCAGAGCTAAATTGAATCAAGTTTTCAGTTTTCAAACCGCACAGCACAATTGTACCATTAAATGCGGTTGAGATGGGAGCGGGGAGATCGGAGAAATCAGTTGGCTGGCAAAAATCGAACATCGTACCTCAACTCAGCAACGCTGAGAAATAGCTGACAGATCGAAATCAACTCCGAACTCCCCGCTCCCCGCTCTCTAAAGAAATAACTAAATTAGTGCGACTATCTTGGTACTTCATGGGTACACTATGGTGAAGGTAATATCGGAGTAAAATCAGACGTTTAAGTCGTCGCTAATCTCAAAAGACACACGATACCAGTACAGTACATGAACGAGCGTTTACGCGACGATTTAATATGAACGCGACTGAACCCCCATTTCAACGAATTTTATTAGTTGATGACGATCTAGTCGTTCGAGCTAAGGTTAGTGAGTCATTACAAGAGGATGGTTTTGAAGTTATCCTCGCTAAAAATGGTCATGATGGAATTGCGGCCTATCAAAAACATCACCCCGATTTGATTCTGGTCGATGCGGTGATGCCAATTTTAGATGGCTTTGAATTTTGCGAACAGCTCAAAAATTTAGGCGAACGGCTGACTCCAATTTTAATGATTACATCATTAGATGATGATGATTCTGTCGATCGAGCTTTTGCGTCGGGGGCGACTGATTACATTACTAAGCCGATTAATTTACCAATTCTTCGTCAGCGAGTCCGAAATTTAGTTCGTCAGTCGCATCTGATTAAAAATCAATTAAACGAACTTCAAAAAGCCAACCAAAATTTGCAACTTTTAGCTAATTTAGATAGCTTGACTAAATTAGCCAATCGGCGGGGATTTGATGAATATATTCAGAAGGAATGGGATCGGATGCAGCGGATTGCTGCTCCTTTGTCTTTGATCATGTGTGATGTTGATTTTTTCAAGAATTATAACGATCGGTATTTACATCCTAATGGTGATAAATGCTTGATTAAAGTTGCAATGGCAATGCGAAAAGTCATCCGGCGCAGTGGCGATTTGGTGGCGCGATATGGTGGTGAAGAATTTGCGATTGTACTGCCTAATACCGATGCGTTAGGGGCAATTTCTGTGGCTGAAAATATTCGCTCGTCGATTAGAAGTTTGCAAATTACTCATGAAGCTTCGGCTGTCTGTCCTTATGTAACGGTGAGCGTGGGCGTATCGACGATTATTCCCGATCGAGAAAATGATTTTCAGACTTTAATTAATTCTGCCGATCGAGCCTTATACCAGGCGAAATCTCAAGGGCGCGATCGGGTAACAATGTTAGTAGCTTAATTAACTAATTTTAGCTTTCATTAATTGGTCATAGACCATCTGAAAAGAATCTGCTGAAACGCTAAAATCGCCCCTAAATGGATTATCCATCGCCGCAGTTAAAAAGATTAAAATACCAATTGTGGCATTAAAAACAATTCCCAACCAAATATGCGGTCGATTGTTGTCGAGGATGAGCATCCAGGTGAGAAAGATATTTAATAATGCACCTAAAATGACGATCGACCATAGCGCACCTGGTAGTCCGACGGTCACATTTTGCAATCGCGCCCGCCCCATCCTTGCCATTTCATCGAAAGTTTGAAGCGTAACTTCATGTAAGGCGGTTTGAGATCCGGTCATCGGCTCGAAGGCATCAAGATTTTTTTCAATCGCGACAACTTGTTTGATAATATCGCTCGGAATTATCCCCTGTCGTTGCAATGGCCATGCCGTATCGATAATATAATTTATGTATGTTTTGGCTTGACCTTGTAATAGCGATCGCGTCGGTTCTGGATAGTTGCTTACCTTCCGATAAAATGAAGCAATGCTAGTTGCTTCGCGATCGACTTGCGAACTAATATCGCTAAAAGTTGTCGAAGCTCCAACTGTAATTAAGCCTAAAGTAATTCCATAAAATACGCCAATCGCCGAGACATAAATTCCAACTGCTTCATTTTGTCCGTGCGGACGCGCCATCAATTTACGTGCTAACTTCCTAGTCGAGCGAATCCCGATTGTCGAAAAGATGCTAAAACTGCCGACAATTAACGTACAAAGTGCCCAATTGGGCATGTCATAAATCCAATAAAAATTTAACATTTAACTCTCACTCCTCGATATTGCTAACAGATTTACAGCTAAAACTTCACGAAAATCTAGAACTTTCGCAAACTTAGCTAGTATATCTGTCATCCCTGATGCGATAATAAGCGATCGCTCAACACTTAGAAAAGACCGTAAGTTCCATGTTATTGACAACACCCACCTGGAATAGCCTTGCAGATCGATCTTTAGCAGGAAAAATATTAACTAGGGACGAGTGCCTTGCCGTACTTCAGGCAAAAGATGAAGTGTTGCTAGAGCAAATCGCCGCCGCTTATCGGGTGCGCCGTCACTACTGGAGCAATCGCGTCAGGCTCCATTACTTATTAAATGCCCAGAGCGGTTTGTGTCCAGAAGATTGTCATTATTGCTCTCAATCGAAGATTTCTACCGCCGAAATCGAAAAATACCCCCTCATGGCGCAGTCGAAAATTCTCGAAGCCGCCAAACGCGCCGCCGAACTTCAGGCGGGGACTTTTTGCATGGTAATTTCCGGTCGATCGCCAAATGAAGCAACTTTTGGTAAAGTATTAGAGGCGGTACGGGAAGTTAAGGCAAATTACGATCTGAAAGTCTGTGCCTGTTTGGGCTTACTAAGCGCAGAACAAACCCACCGCCTCGCCGAAGCTGGAGTCGATCGAGTCAATCATAACCTCAATACCTCCGCATCTAACCACGATCGGATCGCGACGACACACACTTATACCGATCGAGTTGAGACAGTTAAAAAGGTCCGTGCTGCGGGGATTACGACCTGTTCTGGCGGCATTTTAGGGATGGGGGAGTCAAATGATGATGTTATCGATTTAGCCCTATCCCTGCGCGAATTAGGCGTAACTAGCGTCCCGATCAATTTCTTGATTCCGATTCCCGGTACTAAGTTTGCAGATATTAAGCAACTAACACCGCAACAATGTCTGCGGATATTGTGCTTATTCCGGTTCTTATTACCTTCCCAAGAAATTCGGATTGCTGGCGGACGCGAATTGCATTTGCGATCGCTCCAACCGTTAGGATTATATGTGGCAAATTCAATTTTTGTCGGCGATTATCTCACGACACCCGGACAATCGGCAACTCAAGATTGGGATACAATTGCCGATCTGGGCTTTGTGTTAGAAGCTGCGGATGGTTCGCCAATCGATCGATAATCTGGTTGTGAATACTGGCTAATGTTACCCTCAGCCCTCTCTCGATAACTTTGAGTTGCTGCGTAGTCCTTTACCCCACCCCAACCCTCCCCTTATAAAGGGAAGGGAGCCTGAAAAGCCCCTCCCTTATAAAGGGGGGGTTGGGAGGGTAAGTCAACATCAAACGAATTCTAAAATCCGTAAGAAAGTCCGATTGATAATACGGGATAAACATTAAACCCTTTGAGATCGTTTTCGGTTTGACGAGCTTGATTATCGAGTTGCGCGCGCGTAATCGGATTGTTATTAAAAGCTGAATTGCTGGCTGTCAAAGAGACTTTCGGCGAACCTGCAAACATCACACCTAAATCTGCATTAAATCCAAAACCTTCATTGCTAGATTTCCCAATCCCGATCCCGATATAAGGTGCGATCGAGTTACCATACTTATATTCGCCACTGAGCGTACCGACGCTACTAGCTGGAAATTGAGTGCCAGCGATCGTGTAAACACCGTTATTATTTGGTTGACCAGTTACAGCAAAGCGATTGTTTTGAGCCACTAAGCCACCAGTAATGCGGAAACTGCTGCTAGTAAATGGGTAGTAATCGCCTACTAACTGAATGCTGCTAAAGTTTAACTGTGCATCGTAATTAATCCCGCTATCGGTACGATTGGCACTAATATTGCCAAAGTTAAAACCCAACCTGGCATTAAACTGTGGTGTCAATGATTTAGCTACATCTACACCGATACCGAGCGTACCGACTTTTGCGCTCACACCGATTCCCGCCGATTCCTTGGCGGTGGTTGTCGAATTTTGCGAAACAGCCATCCGCTTAGAAGGCGATACTGGAATAATGGGATCGAGACCGATATCTAATCCTAGTCCCGGTTTAGCTGTCTGCCGATCGATAATAGCGATAGTTTCCCTGGCGGTAGCCGGATCGATCGAGATCGCATTTAAGAGCAAAATGCCGATCGAAATCGCGATCGGGCGGCAGTATTTAAAATATGACATTAGGGATTACCTCCACTGATTCTACACTCAATTAAATTGGGTAGTATATTCGTAGCAATCGCAAGTTGCTTATTAATATACTACCCAGCTAGTCAATCTAAATTGCAATGTGGGCAAAAACTACCCGAAACTAGTTCGATCTCAGAGGATGTCTGAAAAGATTTTTTGATATGTATCGTAGATCTAAATCCCCCTTAAAAAGGGGGACTTCCGGCTCCGGTTCCCCCCTTTTTAAGGAGGGTTAGGGGGGATTGCTAGGGTTTAAGCTCAAAAGAATTGACTTTTCAGATAAGCTGTTAGTCATTTAATTTACTTACCTCTTCTCTTGAAAAGGTGCTCTACTTGGGCTTCACCTTTGGACGGGTTCCCCGACAAAAAGGGTGAGACAGCGACGCATCGACTGGGAGGTTCCCTCCCAGATGTGTGCGTCAAGACAAGACAGGGGGAACCAAGCGACGTTTGTGGGGGAAGCTTCCGTGCGATTCGTTCGGTTGAAACCTAGTAATAGGGGGATTACCGACATTTACTGAGTAACCCACAAGGGTAGAGTTCGCACTTTAATTCT
>NZ_JANPLS010000179.1:0-4805 GCF_031422475.1 Chamaesiphon sp. VAR_48_metabat_403 | reverse complement strand
CCCCCGAATAAAAAAACGACAAGACAACAAATCAAGACAAAGAGCGCAGAGGGCATAAAGAAAAAGCTAATCTATAGTCTTTGAGCGGAAAGGGAGTATGACGATCCTACATGAGAAACTAGTATCTTTCTATTCCTTTCTCTGCGCCCTCTGCGTCTCTGCGGTTGAAATAACATCAATATAGAATCTCACAACTAATTTAGGATTGCTAGATGAGATTCTGTCGATCGACATATTAACCATTAAAATATTAAACGATGCCGCGATCGATTGAAGCATCCTTAGCCCATTAATCCTATTGCGACCTCAACAACCATGTCTGACTCCTATTCCCTAATGATTCATGGTGGTGCTGGTGCCCTCGAAGATCTTAAATACGAAGCTAGCGAAGCAGTATTTCAAGAGAGTATCACCGCAATTTTAGAACGGGGTCGCCAACGCTTAGAACGGGGTGATAGTGCCTTAGATGTAGTTGAATATTGCGCCAGCTTGCTGGAAGACGATCGACTTTATAATGCAGGTAAAGGCTCGGTACTCAATGCCGATGGTAAAGTAGAAATGGATGCCGCACTAATGGACGGACGCGATTTGCGGGCGGGTGCTGTGGCTTGTCTCAAAGGTATTAAAAACCCCATATCCCTCGCACGGCGCGTTTTAGAGCATGGCGAGCATGTGCTGTTGATGGGCGATGGTGCTTTAGAATTTGCAAAGTTCTGTCAGATTGAAACTTTCCCCGACGATTACTTTATTACCGAGGCGCGAATTAAGCAAATAGCCCAAGTGCAGGTAACAGGGGGAATGACCCTAGACCACGAGCGCGTAAAACCATCCCAAAAGTTGGGTACAATCGGGGCGGTAGAGCGAGATCTCCACGGCAATCTTGCCGCAGCGACATCGACGGGTGGATTGGTAAACAAACGCTGGGGACGAGTTGGCGATACCCCCATTGTCGGCGCGGGAGTCTTCGCGGATAACGACACCTGTGCGGTATCTGCAACGGGCTACGGCGAACAATTTTTACGAACGGTGTTTGCCAAGACAATTTCTGATTTCGTCCAGTTCCGAGGCATGGATGCCCAAGCTGCGGCGCAAGCAGGGATTGACTATTTGGTCGCCAAGGTGAATGGTGAAGGTGGTGCGATCGTCATCGATGCAACAGGACGCTGTGCCTCAGCACAATCAACATCTGGTCTAATTCGTGGCTGGATCGAACTAGGCGGCGAAACATACTGTAAGCTGGGTTAGGCTTTAGGGAATAGGGAATAGTGGATAGTGGATAGTTGCTTCCTCCCAGTCTCCCAGTCTCCCAGTCTCCCAGTCCCCCAGTCCCCCAGTCCCCCCCGTCCCCCACACCCCCTTGCCCCCAACCGCTGCTTACATCCACATCCCTTTCTGTCGGCGCAGGTGCTATTACTGCGACTTTCCGGTATTTGTCGTTGGAGATCGCCAGAATGGAGCGACATCTGGTAACATTCAACTTTATGTCGATCGATTGGCGATCGAAATTGCCACTCAAGTAAATTACCATCGACCCCTAGAAACTATTTTCTTCGGTGGTGGTACTCCTTCCTTGCTAACTGTCGCGCAACTGGGGCAGATATTAGAGCAGTTAGCCGCCAAATTTGGGATTGCGAGTAATGCCGAAATCTCGATGGAAATCGATCCGGGGACATTCGATTTAGCGCAACTTCAGGGATATCTCCAGGCGGGGGTAAATCGGGTCAGTATTGGGGTGCAAGCTTTTCAGGATAATTTATTGCAATTATGCGGTCGATCGCATACTGTAGCCGATATTTACGCTGCTGTAGAGCTATTTCACCAGGGCGGTATTACCAACTGGAGCCTCGATTTAATTTCTGGATTACCGCAACAAACTATCGATAATTGGGTGGCTTCGCTGAAATGTGCGATCGAGTTAAATCCCAGCCATATTTCCTGTTACGATCTGATTGTCGAAGCGCAAACCCCTTTTGCCAAGCAATATCAGCCAGGGGATAAACCTTTACCCAGCGACGAAGCCACCGCCCAGATGTATCGTACCGCCCAACAGATGTTAAGTGGTGCTGGTTACGAACATTATGAAATTTCTAATTATGCCAAACCGGGACACCAGTGTCGTCACAACCGTACCTATTGGCAAAATCAACCCTATTACGCTTTCGGGATGGGTGCAGCCAGCAATCTCGAAAATTATCGCTTTACCCGTCCCCGCAAGACTCAGGAATACTACCAATGGATTGCCGATGGCTGCGATTGGCGAGTCGAGCTTACCGCCGCAGAGGATCGGTTTTTAGAAACTTTGATGCTAGGATTGCGATTATCTCGTGGAATAAGTCTAAATTCGATCGAGTCTGAATTTGGGATCGGTAGGCTCGATCGGTTGTTAAAATGTTTACAGCGATATCAGCACCAGGGATGGGTAGAAATTGTCTCGATCGAATATCACGATTCTCGTTCCGAGAGGCTTTGCCAACGATTGTTGCGCTTGTCAGACCCAGAAGGGCTATTATTTTCTAATGTCGTGCTGACAGAAATATTCAGCCAAGAGTTTTAAATATTTCTTGGCGTACCGAAATCTTTGATGATGAGTTCGATCGCGATCGTAGTTTTATTGCTGGTATTGCTTGGATATGTATATCTAACTTTTTTCGTTGGCTCGATGGCGATCGATCTTTTTAAACTCCTGAATATTTCCTCGCTGCTGAAAGTAACGTGGTGGCAAGATAATGTTTCAGTAGCGCAAGATTTAATCTTAGAACAATTTTCGCTCGGTGAAGAACGCATTTTTTCAGGTGTATATATATCTCACTGGGAAATCCCCCGCTTCAGATTAATGTCAGTAGATTGTCAACTAGATATTCCCTTTGAAGGCGGTTGGGACTGGCTGACAGAAGCATTAGAAAATCCAACAACTAGAGACGACTGTTCGGGAAAATTCGATCTCGAATTTAGAGGGATGATTATCGAGAAAGGACACTTTGGACATATAGGTATGTGTTCTTATCGGATCGAGGTTATCGAAATCTTAACAGTCGATCGGTTAATATGATGAAATTAGAATTACTTCGCTATTTTTAGCAGCCTCTTGAAAGACACAAATCATAGATTCTAAAAGATCCATCAAGAATTCCCATTCATCTTCTTGAGCATAAATTTCTCGATCGCCACGTAGATCGAATCTATTCCGCAAATCTTCTCGTACAACTCCTGTCAGAGCTTGAGCTAGTTCGTTTGCTTCGCTAGGTGAAAAGTAACGAACATAACCATAGGTTGCTTCAAACTTAGTTGCGTTTCCACCCATGACAACATTACACAGAGGTGGTTCGGCTTGACTCTCATCAAATGCGATCTCACCAGTTAATAAATAATGGATGGCTTGCCATTCTTTTTGAATAGAAAGACGAGTTTTAGCCACATAAATACTATCGAAAAATTCTTCACCAGATTCAGGGTTATTTTGTATCTCGGTAAATTTGCTTGGTGATATGCGTTGATAACTAACTGTAATACCCATATTGATTTTTATTTTCTGTACCGCTGGCATTAACAGCACAAGAAAGATACGCCTACAACTAAATATTCCCTAAATTCGCTTACTTTTAAACCAGTCCTGTAATTGTTGGCGACAGGTAGCTGCTAAAATGCCACCAATGACAGTTAATTTGTGATAAGAAGCCGCACTATCGGGAATATTCAAAACAGTGCGGACGCTGCCCGTTTTGGCATCATCGGCACCATATACTAGCAATCCCAGCCTTGAAGCGACGATCGCACCAGCACACATCGGACAGGGTTCTAGCGTTACGTATAGCGTACATCGATCGAGGTGCCAATTATTTAAATACGCCCCCGCCGCTCGAATCGCCACAATTTCTGCATGAGCGGTCGGATCTCGATCGCGTTCTCGCCGATTTTCACCTTCAGCAATTATCTCACCCTCAGGGCTGATAATTATCGCCCCTACTGGTACCTCACCCGCCACTCCCGCGCTCGTTGCTAATTCGATCGATTTCGCCATCCAGCGTTGATGCAATTGAATGTCTATGTTAGGTTGCATTTGGTTCTTCGGGTTTCTCTCCAACTGCTTGTTGTGAAGAGTTTTGACGCTGTTCGGCTGCATATTCATCAAAGGAGCGAAACTTCCCTGCATTGAAATCATCTAATCCCTGCTGAATACCTGCTATCGCTTCTACTGAATCTTGTGTTTCCCATTCAAGAACGCTCGCCAAAAGTATCGATATCTGGTGGTAAAACATATTCTCCTAAAGCCTAAAACCTAACACCTAAAGCCTAATACCTAATCACTAGTCTGGCGATATTGTTCGATAAAATCTTGAACTAGTTGGCGGTATTCACGCATCGTTTCATCGACCCAATTGCGATCGTTACCGTTAACATAAATATGTACCAAAGGTTCGCCAGCATCGGGGAGAATTAAGATCCAGCGATCGTCTTGATAATTGATAATTTTAACACCATCTTCGGTATCTAAATATTCTGGTTGATGGGTTTCGAGAATATGCCGCATTAAACCGCCTTTAGCCGTCCACGGGCACCGGAGAGAGTGACTGCGATAATAGACGCGCGGTAGCTCGGCACGGAGGCTGCTAAGGGAACGATCTTGACGGGTGAGCATTTCGATTAGTTTAGCGATGCAGAACATGGCATCGAAGCCGGGATGAAATTCGGGGAAGATAAAGCCCATTTCGCCGCTGCCGCCGAGGACGACGTTTGGTAGCTGCTGACAGGCTTCCATTAATGCGGTGGGGCTGGCTTTGGTGCGCTTGACTTTGCCACCATGACGG
>NZ_JANPLS010000178.1:0-24503 GCF_031422475.1 Chamaesiphon sp. VAR_48_metabat_403 | reverse complement strand
GGGTTATCTTCATATTCAGCCACTAACCACTTTCCCAAACCAGCAAACGGATGATAAACGACTCTAACTCTTTGATCCAGAACTTGCTGCAATCTTTTCCCCAGCTTAGGGCGCAAATTTATTTTAAAGCCAGCTTAACCGCGCTCTCTCATGCAATCGAAGACTTAGTATTGGCGGGGACAGAACAACCGTTAGTAATTGCTAATTTCCAGCAGGAACGATTCTACCGTCAGGAAACTGGGCGGTATCAACGGATTGCTAGACAAACCGATCGAGTTTATGTACTAGCAGCTCCCGAAACAGACTTCGCTTCGGCTCCCGCACCTTACGCTACCATTGGCATCTCACCAACAGACGAATTGGCGCAAGAATGGCATTTGGTAATTGTCGGACAGAATTATAGTGCTAGTTTAATCTGTCGGGAACATGCTGCACCTGTAGATACGATCGATTTAGATTCTGCCCGCCAATTTAGGGGGTTTTGGACGTTAGATCCTGAAGTGAGCAGACAAGCAGCATTGTTATTATTAGAGCGGATCGACCGTTATCGTCCCGATTTAAGAGAGCAGATTGCTTTAGACAAACAGCGTTATCAGCTTACTACCGAGCGGCTGCTCCCGCACGGACTAGCTACTAATTTAATCGATACTCAACTATTTATCGATCGACTCGTTACCTATCTCCAGGCAAGTCAATATAAGCAGGTAAACGCCTATCGTCGGATTGTAGCAGAAGAACGCAGAGAGCGGCTAGTCAATCAGATTGCCGCAGCGGTAAGACAATCGCTCGATCTCGAAGAGATTTTGGCAGTGACAATTCGCGAAGTTTCTCAATTGTTCCAGCAATGTCACTGCATCATATACACCCTGCCACAAGCAGGTTCCAGCTCCAATTTCGAGACGCGATCTGAGTATGAATTTGCACATAAAGCTAGTTTACTAGGGCAAAATTGGCAACTAGCGACTCATCCTCAATTCCAAACAATCCTCAATCGGGGTAACATAATTGCGATCGCCGATACCAGTCAGGATTCGGGCATTCAGTCTCATCTAGATCTCCAGCACCAATTAGCGCAGGTTCGGATTCAGGCTTGCTTGCTGGTACCGATTCTCGGTGGTGCTACTGCTAGCGATCGGCAGCAATGTCTGGCAATATTAGAAATACACTGCGATCGTCCTCGATTATGGTCGGCAGCCGATCGTACGTTACTAGCCACAGTTGCCACTCAAGTTGGCATCTCAATCCTCCAAGCCGAGGCATTTGTAAATCTCCAACAGCTCAACCAGCAGCTCGTCGCGATTAAACAAACCCAAAATAATCTCATTGCCATTGTCGGGCATGAGTTACGCACGCCACTTTCGACAATTCAGGTATGTCTGGAGAGTCTAGATTCAGAGCCAGATATGCCGATCGAATTTCAACAGTCGATGGTAGAAACCGCGCTAGCTGATTCGGAACGACTGCGACGGTTGATTCAAGACTTTTTATTACTATCCAGGTTAGAGAGCAATCTGACTACCTGGCAAATGGAACCCATCGATCTCGCCGATGCGATTTCGCTAGCTGTCAGCCATCTTCAGGCGGCTGCTCAACCTCGCGATTTACCCAAAGTCATCGTCGAGTTACCACCTGCACTACCGCTAGCGATCGCCGATAATGAAGCATTATTTCAGCTATTGAGTAAAATTTTGGATAATGCTTGTAAATTCACACCACCAACGGGAACGATTACGGTAACAATTGAAGAAACAAAAATCTCCACAGATCGAGTAAAAACCGACCTCCAACCGATGTTAGCGGTACAAATTACCGATACGGGACGCGGTATCGAACCCGATCGACTGGAGACCATTTTCGAGCGGTTTCACCAAGAGGAGGGCTTTCTCCAACGAGCTGTTGGCGGAGCTGGTTTGGGCTTGGCAATCTGTCGGCAATTAGCCCGACAATTGGGCGGACAAATTTGGGCGACTTCTCAAGGTAAAGGACGCGGCAGTCAGTTTTATGTGACTGTGCCAGTACTGGTAAATTAAGCGGCGTTGCTAGATCGGAGTATGAAAGAGATAGAGAAGGGAGCGGGGAGCGGGGAGCGGGGGAGGAGATGATTTTTTTGCTGGGAGAGCAGAGAATCACAACTCAAATCAGCAACGCCAATTAAGCTTTCCATTTTGCTGCTTTGTTATCTATTTCTTTGATAAACTTATCTTTACCATCCATATATTGTTCGATATCTGCTGGATATTGCCGTGCTAATTGTTGCTTTAGTTCGCTGTATTTTTGGGCATCTTCTCGATGAACTCTCAAGTAGTCGCGAAAGGCTAAGTGACGATCGATCTGGGGCGAACCAAGCTCGAAGATATGTACGTGATGGGTTCTAATTCCCTCAGAATTATCTTTTCGGAAAAACCGTCGCCCTGCAATTCCATATTCACCCATGCCGATGTAGCCTAATGCTGCGATCTCATTATTTAGATCGTCAACTTTAGCAAGATTTTTTACTGCTCCTAAAATATCGATAATAGGTTTGGCATAGATATTTGCAATTGAGGTACTACCAATATGATAGATATTTACCAAATTATCGCTCAATGCGATCGTCAATTGTGTCGATTCACAATCGAATAAACTTTGCCAATTTGGGTTGTGTGGAACTACTGCTACTTTCCTAATCACGATCGGTAATACTTCCCTCAACAAATTTTCACTGGAGAGCTAGATCCCTAGTTTGGCTTTTGGGTTGTTTATTGTGCGTATTAAACTTACGCCGATAACTACTAGGGGTTTGCCCTACGATCCGTTTAAATAAAATTCTAAAAGAAGAATAATCTTCATAACCAACCGCAACACCAATCTCATCGATCGGACGATCGTTTGTCTCTAATTGTACCTTCGCCCGTTCGATCCGGAGATTTTGAATATAAGCAATCGGGGTAAATCCGGTTGCTTGCTTAAATCTTCGATTGAAAGTGCGCGATTCTAGCCCAGAAATCTGACATGCGGCGACAACGGCATGGGGCTGATGGGCATTGTGAGTCAGCCACCGTTGAGCTGCCCGGATCTTGGCATCACGATGTTGAAAATTGACTAGAAAGCCAGCAAAAGTAGGAGTTTGGAGATTGAGATGCGATCGAATTAAAAATACGCTAGCTGTCTGAATTGCTGCTGTGGTGCCAGCATAGCAATTGATTAGATATAGGACTAGATCTTGGTACGTACAATCACCACCGACTGTAATCAGTTTTTGTGCTGCCCCAGACTGGACGAGGACTCGATTTGGGCACAAAATAACTTTGGGATAATGGCTTTTAAATATCTCAATATAAGCCGAATGAATCGTAGCTTCTCGATCGTCTAATAATCCTGTTGCTGCCATCATCGCGATTCCAGAACATGCGGCACAAACTACTGCACCCTGTTGATACATCTTCCAAATCCAGGCAAACATCTGCTGATATTGGCTATCTGAAAATTGTACGGGTATTTGGGCGATCGAGGGCAAATAGACAATATCCGTATGCTGGATCTCGACAATCGATCGGTGTGGATAGATGTTGATTTCTGCAAAACAAACCACCGGATCTTGAGATGTACTGACGATTTCAGCCTTAAAGAATGCTGTTGTTAGATCTGGGGTATCGATCGTGTCACTCCCTGCGAACCCGACAGCACGAAACATTTCTAGTGCTTCGATCGACGATCCCGCTAAAACATTGGGTAGCACAACCAAGCTAATATGGAACATTCCTTTTGCATTTGTGCCATAGATATCTCGATGATAATAATTCTCTCACTTATTTCACAGAATAAAAATCATCGCAATACTTTATTACATCGATCGAAGTAATAGCCTATATCTTGCTATCAAAAAATATAATTCAAATTAGTACTATTTGTTACTAGTTGAGGTTAAAATTCAGCTATGTAGCTGAATTAGGCTTAGATATTTTCTAGCTTTTGATGCCTAACACTTCTCCTGACAGCTCTTCTTTTTCTATTTTGTCACGAATGCCTTAATAATGACATTTTACCCACTTTCATAATCAGGAGGACAAACATCAATATAGATTGTATTCTTCATGAACATCAAAAAATCTAATATCCAAATCTTTTTTTAGAAATTACAAAAGTAGATCTTAAATTGTTATGAAGATAGAATCAATCGCGATCCGATCGGATAATTTGAAGAAACGTATTTTTGCTTGCAAAAGTTTTTTGTTTCTTTTAACAGGTGCATCATTATTAGCTCCATCCCCTAGCTTAGCTTTTAGTATCAACAGATCGGAAGGACAGATCGAATTCTCGGTCAGACCTGTGTTGCCAATCACACCACCTGTCAGAAGTTATGACAGTACAACCAGCCCTACTAGTGTCAAAGATGGATTGCTTACTCCTAATCGAGGGTATCCGTTGATTTCCGAAGCATCGCCACTTGCGCCCGTTCAGAAAAAAGATGGCCCAATTTCTCCACCGTTAAGCGATGTCTGGACTGTGAACCCTCCAGGAAAGGGTACTGCAAATATCACGCTTCAGGCGATTGCATTCCCTACGGTTGCAGGAATCATTTGGAACGGAGATAATATCTTTCTCAATGACTTAGTTAATGATGGCAATGCTGTTCGTAATGCATCATTTGGTTCTGCCAACTTCAAAACTACTGTTGGAGCTTTGTACACGGAACTTGCATTTTTGAATGTGCAAGGAGGTATTTATACAGAACGACCAGATCCTTGGGTGACGGGTTCTCTGATTGGTAAATTTAATGATGCAGCTAAACCGCATACCCTAGAGATATTATTTGGTTATGATGGCAAAGACAGAGGGCGAGAGGACTTCATCACAGCATTTCTTGATGGGATCGAGCAGCCATCAAATAGCGGAAATTTTACAGGTAACTTATTCGCTGGTGCAAACACATTTAGTGCTTCAGGTGTGCTGTTGAGTAACGATTTCTTTCCGCTTAATATTGGTGATAATGTCTCAATAGAGGGTACTTTTAGCTGCGTTGCTTTTAATGGATATTGTGGTGGTAATGGAGGTTTCGATTCACAGCAAGTTCCTGAGCCTTCTGCTGTGTTGGGGACTTTTACCACTGCGGTGCTTGGTGCTGGTTTGCTGATAAAGCGCAAGCTGAAAAAAAAGTTGGATCTAGTTAGTTTCGATCTACATTCTAAGGATTAATTCATGCAAAACTTAGAATATTATGTCAGTCGTTATTCGCCAATCGTGTCCACATCTGTGGTAGTGCTGGGAATAATGAGTTTACTTTCACCCCCTGCGTCTGCGGCAAGGTTAGCTACTGAAGCCATAGATGTCTTAAAAGAAGCACAAGGGGCGGATACGGCTTTTATCGGACGATACTTTGGTCCCGACCAAGATTCAGTCTTATCTTTTAATAGCAACATAGATCCATCTGGTAATAGTTTCAATTACTCTTTAGTTCCAGGATCTAAGTATTTAGGACTAGATACAACTCTAAGTACATCAGGGAATTTCAACAGCTCTACTAACGCTTGGGATGTTATTTCATTAGGTTCGGTGGGTAGTCAACCTTGGAGTGCAAATGCATCTGGAACATTTAATTCTGACAAGGGAGATTATAATTGGAAAACGCCACCTATTCCTTTTCCGCCATCTTTTGGACTTGTTTCATTAGATTATCATTCTAGTGTCATATACGATGATAGACCTTTGTCAGCGAAATTTAGCTCGGCAGATGTTAGTTTTACTATTAACAACAATTCTGTCCTTACAGCAAAAGCCGACGATTACTTACAAAGACTAGATGATGGTTTTCCACCAAAGTTTGACTGGTATTGGAGATTGAAAGATGTGAAATTTAGTGCTTTGAATAATATTCAACCATATGAATTTCAGATAATATCTTTAGGTGAAACCCCAGTTACAGGTAATGGTGTATTTTCAACAAGGATTACCCCTCTTGCAGTACCCGAACCATCTTCTATTTTAAGTACGTTAGTCTTTAGTGCTTTTGGTACATGTGTAGTTCTAAAGCGCAAGCTGAAGGAGAAGAAGTTATGTGAGCTAGACACTGTTGTTTAGTACTCCGCTCTTTCTACAGAAACCTGGATTTAAGATCTGGGTTTCTCTTTGTTTGGATATTCAAACAATCTGTCATCACACCATAACATTGAATATAACCATCTGAGTTGGCGAACCAACTTCAGGATCGACATTACCGATTGGCTGAAATTCTACGCTATAGTTATACCGATCGGCAATCGCATTTGCCCAAGTTTGAAACTCGACCCTTGTCCATTCAAAACGATGATCGGGATGACGGAGTTTGCCTGGGGGGAGATTTTCAAATTTGACGTTATATTCTACATTGGGAGTAGTGACGATCGCGATTCGCGGTTTGGCAAATTCAAATAATACTCGCTCGAAGGCTGGGAGTCGATCGAGTTCCATGTGTTCGATGACTTCAATTACTGTTGCTGCATCATAGCCAGAAATGCGCGCATCGCGATAAGTTAAGGAGCCTTGAATTAATTGCAACCGTCCTTTTTGATGGCTGGGCAATCTTTCTAATACTCGTTCCTGGGCATATTCTAATGAACGATAGGTGACATCCATCCCTAAAATTTCTGATAAAGTTGGTTCTTTAAGTAATAACTTGAGCAGCTTTCCCTCCCCACAGCCTAAATCGACAATTTTTTGGACGCTGTTGGCTTTCAAGACGGCGACGACGCTTTCCATCCGCTGTTGATTGAGACTCAGCGGTTGCTCGATAATTTCTTCTTGGGTTTCTCGCTCTGGCGTTTCGGTAGCGACTTCTTCTACAGCAATTTGCGCCAATGCATCGCGAGTCAAACCGCGCTGGCGTTTGAGGTAGCGACTGGTAATTTCTTCCTTGAGCGGATGGGTACTCAGCCAACCTTCGCCGTGGCGGAGTAATTTTTCGATCTCGTCTTCATTAACGTAGTAATGTTTGTCGTCATCCAACACCGGAATCATCACATGGAGATGACTGAGCAAATCACACAATTTAATGGTATGAGTGAGTTCGACATCGTAATAAGAGCTATTCCCCCAATCAGGAAACGCTGTATCGAGTGCCAACCGCTGCACTTCTACTTTGTACCCTAACGGCTCGAATAAGCCCCGGAGAAAGCCTTCTCGCCCCCGACTGGGTAAAACGGGAATCCTGGCGACGAGGGGGATGGGGGTATCGGCTAAAGCTTGTTTTTCCGCACACCTACCAGTCATTGCGGTGCGGAACACTTGAGAAATCGCAACACTCAAGAAAGAAGATGCCGCATAAGGTCGATCGCTGACGTATGCTTCTAGTGTCTGTCTTTTTGCGCCAGCTTTACCTCTGGCTAAATCTACAGGGTTAATATCTAATACTAGAGCCGCCGTACAACTAGTTTCGCTAGCTTCGGGGTAAAATACTTGCGCGGTACCGAAGGAAAGCTCGAATGCCTGACATTTTTCGGGGTGTTTGAAGAGCAAATATCCCAGATCTGTCGCGGGTTGATGGGTGGTAGAAATAGTCAACAGCATCGGATCGATAATTTTCTGACGAATACATATCTACTGTACTCGATCGAGATTAACTCATATCTTGCATCGCAATAATAGTTACTGGTGTTTTAGGGAATAGGGAATAGAGAATAATTTAGATTTAAAATTGGTTTTAATTTTTTGGAGATCGAATTCGATCGCAATACTATTTAGATGATTGACGATCTTCAGTTGGAGTCAATATGTTTGTCGAGCCTGACTCGATAATTGGATCTGGGGTGTGGATCTCTTGGAGTGTGACTTTTTGAGTTGGCGCGAAAGAAAATTGACCTCGTGCATTAGAGGCGATCGCTAAAACTGTACCCAATACTAAATAAACTGGTAATGGTAATTCGATATCCTTAATCGATTGATATAATTGGGCGATTGCCAAGAGAATGAAGAAAATTGCAATCCAGAATTGAGCCATACATTTAAAACTGAGAGTGGCTAAAGAGGTTTGGTGCGATTACAGACAATCTTAGCTTATAGTGCGATCGCTAGCCCAGATCTATAATTTTGACTGCCCATATCCGAATAAATCTTAATTGTCAAGGGTGGAAAAACGGACATAAGTTAGTCACAAAACGAGAGCGACAATCCATAAAAATATCGTATTTATAACATTCATAGATTTGAAATAAAGGTGATAAGCTGTTAGGCGACGAGTTAGGAAACCTTAACTTTGGCAATTGTTGAAATAACCCCCGATTTTTCCAGTTTGACTACTACCGATCGACTATTAGCGTCGATCCGCGATCGTCCCGATGGTATCACAGTTAAGGAGTTAGCCGATAAATTAAACCGTCCGATCTCGATGCTCCAAATTTGTCTAAAAATTTTGATAGCTAGCCGAAAAGTAGCTATCAAACGGCAAAATGCGGTAACAGTATATGTATCAAAACCAGATCCCACTCATTCCTCACAGCCATTTTATCGCTCGACTAATTTTAGCGAAGATCGCGTAACACCGCTGCATCTGCGGGAAGTTGCTGGTTTGACAAAAGTCCAACTTGCCATCGAGTTGGGGATGAGTGTCAGAACGATCGATAGTTGGGAGCAAAAACGCTCGCAACCCAAGCTAGTTCCCTCTCAGCTCAAACAGATGATGTCTGTCTATCAATGTACGCTCGACGAATTAATTGCTGCTTTTGAGTAAGAGTATAAAAGTATACTTTACCGCTCGATT
This sequence comes from Chamaesiphon sp. VAR_48_metabat_403, assembly GCF_031422475.1. Taxonomy (NCBI): domain Bacteria; kingdom Bacillati; phylum Cyanobacteriota; class Cyanophyceae; order Gomontiellales; family Chamaesiphonaceae; genus Chamaesiphon; species Chamaesiphon sp. VAR_48_metabat_403. Next base: position 15,793 of record NZ_JANPLS010000178.1, on the reverse strand, counting down.
TCCGCATTTGAATAAGTACTAAATAATACATTGCCATTGGCAATTGCTTGCAATTTGATGACTAGCGGCCCTAATGTATTAGTATCCCGATCGACGATCGCCACGATCTCGATCGGATATTTTTGTTTTTTAACTAGTTCTAAAAATTGCACGTAAGTAGCTAATTGTCCATCGCCAATTTGAGGTCGATCTTCTAAAATTCCCGCTCGGCGCGCGCGGAGTTGGGCAGCGATTAATAAAACATTTAATTGTTGGCGGATTTGCACTTCACTCATCGCGATCGGATCGACATTTACTGCTGCAATTTTGGTATTACGAGCGAATACTTGCCGATCGGGTGCAACATCGATAAATATCTGGACATTGCGATCGCCGACGACATAATTACCAGTCGATAAAATTCGGACGATATAACTACGACGATTGCGGATTTTTGGCTCGATCGCATCGATAATTTGTTGTTTGGCTTGCGCCACCCGATCGGGATCGATTTCAATAATTTTTTGATTGCGATTCTCCAAGGGAGAGGCTACGCCAACGACATTATCGGGATTAGTTGCCGCGAGTGCATTGAGATTTGCCCGCACTAAGAGGTTGTCAATTTCTTTATTAATGACGGCGGCACTGCTGGCTGGGAGGCTTGTACTAGCTAAAATTCGATCGCGGAAAATACCGATATTTCCCTGCCGAATTTTTTGATATTCTTGTTCGATATTATTAACTTCTTTTTCTAAAGATGCCAATCCTTGGCGATTAGTTTTGACTTGTAATTCGGTTTTTTTAAGCTGTTGGTCTCTCCGTTTTAACTGTAAGGCACGAGTTTGAAATTCACGTTCTAGCTGTCGGTATTGCTTATCTTTTTCCTTGAGTTGCGCTCGCCGGACTTCGAGTTTGCGATCGAGTTGCTCGATTTGACTTTTCAGGCTCGATAGTTCTGTTTGTTGGGTTTGGAGTTGTACCTCCAGAATTACCAATCGCTCGGTCTGCTGTTCTAAATCTTGAGCTAGTTTTTTAGCAGTATTTTCATAAATTTGCATTTGCTCGGTTTGGCGCAGCAAATTTGGTTCTACAGTCGTCAGATCGAGCCGTTGTTGGAGTTGTGCTTTTTTACTAGTGGTGACATTAACCCTTTCCTGGAGCGGAAAGATGGCTGCTTCTAGTCCCGCAATTCGTTCTTTAATATCGCGCACCTGCTCGACAATTACCTGCTGCTGTGCGGTCGAATCGCTGCGGTTGCGAGACAGTTCGGTGACTTCCCGTACGAGATCTTGGCGTTGAGTAGAGACAGATTGTAATTGCTGTTTGGTATTAATAAAGTTTTGCGCGGCGATCGATTGTTTTAATAATTCATCTTTGAGCGATTTATCGATGCCTGAGAGTTGATTTTTAGCTTGAGATTGTTCGTTTCGCGCGATTTCTAGCTCTCGCTGGAAGCGGTCTTTTTGTTCGATCGCGCGATTGAGATTTTCTTTGGTATCTGAAAGTTTGCGCTGAATTTTTTGGAGATCGAAGACTCCCGTGCGGAGCTGCTCGCTGGCTCCAAAAATCAGTGTAAGTACGGAGGCTGAGATCAGTGTGCCAGTAACGATCGTTACTAACGTTGCCGTTTGACGCGGACGCAGTTTGAACAGAGTCAATCGCGCCTTACCGACCCGCGTGCCGATCCGATCGCCAGACACCGCAATGATGCCGCCTAGAATTAAAATTGCCCCGATTAGCAAATAGCCGCTGGTCATATCAATGTAACTCTAAATTTTGTGGCTGTGACAGCGGTGACTATTTAATGAAGGTTTGTACTGAATCGGCTTGGGGGCTTACTATTTATGATATCACAGCCATTCTGGTCGGGAGAATTTACGAAAGGTCGATCGACCCCGGATCGAAAAATAATTAGATCGCTGATAAATATTAGCCCAAATTAATTGTCGATCGGCTCCAATGTGCCATAGAATCTAGGGATTGGTTGTAGTGGATTAGTTGCCAATGACTTTGGGCTTTGGGTTTGATTCCCAGTTGACTGAATCCTGGATTCGCCAAAGTCTAGACCTGGGATTAGTAATTGCCCTCACCTTTTTGGTGTTATTGGCGGTCAGAGATCGTCGAACGCTATGGATGGTAAGAGGGCTAATCGTATTGATGGTGGCCGCCGCGATCGGCGAACGGTGTCAATTGCGCCTACTGAGCTTCGTTCTAGACAAATTGGTAGTAGGTGCCTCTCTCGCGATGTCAGTAGTATTTCAGTCAGAATTTCGCCGCTTTTTAGAGCAATTGGGGCGGGGTAATTTGCTGCCTTCCTCGATTCGATCGACCCGCCGCGTCAGCGATACAGCCGATCGATCGATCGACCAAATTGTCGATGCCGTCAAAGAATTATCCCAACAGCGAATTGGTGCTTTAATGATTCTCGAAACCAACGAGATGATGGACGAGCGCGATTTTGCCGTGCCCGGTGTCAAATTAGATGCTAAGTTATCGAAGGAATTGATTCAAACCATATTCCAGACTACAACTCTACTGCACGATGGTGCAGTATTTATTCGCGGCGATCGGCTCATCGCGGCTGGGGTAATTTTACCCTTGTCGGATCGGGCGGCTTCGCGGCAGCTAGGAACCCGTCACCGAGCGGCGATGGGAATTACCGAACGCACGAACAATTGTCTGTGCGTCGTCGTCTCGGAGGAAACAGGTTCGATTTCGCTAGCCGAAGGCGGCATCCTCGATCGCCCCCTGACTAGCAGTAAACTGAAGGAGCTATTGGAAACTCGGTTTGCCCCGATTGGGGAACGCGAATCTGTCGCTCCGAGTATCCGCAACTTAGGGCGGCGATTTAAACATCGCGCGATCGCGATGTTTCGTCGCTTGCTACAATTACCGGAAAACAAATGATCTATGAATTCACCACGGCACGACAATTCATCATTCATCATTCATCATTCCTAACTTCTTTAGATGACTTCCAACGCTACCAGCCTCATCGAACTACCTACCGATTTAGATTGCACTCATTTACCAAAACATATTGCCGCGATCATGGATGGGAATGGCAGATGGGCAAAACGCCGAGGCTTTCCCCGGATGATGGGGCACAAGCACGGTGCCAATGCCCTGCGAGAGCTGCTGCGTTGTTGTAAAGATTGGGGAATTGGCGCGTTAACCGTCTATGCGTTTTCGACTGAAAATTGGGGTAGATCGATCGAGGAAGTCGATTTTTTGATGACTTTATTTGAAAATTTATTTCAGATTGAACTGGCAGAAATGGTTGCCGAGCAGGTGAAATTAGATGTAGTGGGGAACTTAGATAACGTTCCACCCTCGCTTCGTAGCGCGATCGATCGGGCGGTAACTGCCACTCAAGATAATCAAGGCGTGCGCTTTACAGTCGCGATTAATTATGGCGGCAGACAAGAAATCGTCCGCGCCTGCCAGACGATCGCCACTCAAGTGCAGCAGGGACTGATAAAATCTACCGATATCGATGAAAATACGATCTCTAAGCATCTCCACACCGCCGATTTACCAGATCCCGATCTCTTAATTCGCACCAGTGGCGAAATGCGGATTAGTAACTTTTTGTTGTGGCAATTGGCATACGCCGAAATCTATGTTACCGATACATTATGGCCCGATTTCGATCGCCGCGCTTTTCATCTGGCTTTGCTCGATTACCAACAACGCCATCGGCGATTTGGTAAAGCGTAAGGTTAGTGAATAGTGAATAGTGAATGGCGATCTGAGTTTTAATCTTCCCAGTCCCCTATTCCTTACTTCCCACACCTCCCACACTCCCCAGTCCCCCAAATTAATTTAACTGGAGCTACAGCCCGATGTTGGATGGCGATGAGTCTCGATCGATGACAAGCGATGAATTTCAGCAATTGCAGTCGCGCTTGCCAAGTTTGTGGCACAGCTTCGACGCACAGATTGATAGCGATTGCGATATTTTAGTCATACCATCGTTGAGTCTCGATCGCGGCGAACTGCTCAAGGTTGAAGGGTGCATTCATTACGAGGAGAGATTGCTATTTTCGCTGATGCGATTATCCAATCCGCGCACGCGGGTAATTTATGTTACATCAGTGCCGTTAGCCCCGATCGCGATCGATTATTATCTCCAATTATTGCCCGGAATTCCCTTCTCTCACGCCCGCGAACGGTTGCTGTTATTCTCGACAGACGATTATTCGCTCCAAGCCCTGAGCCAAAAAATCCTCGATCGTCCGCGCCTGCTCGATCGAATTCGGCAATCATTACGCCCCGATCGATCGGTGATGATGTGTTACAACTCTACCGCGATCGAACGCGATTTAGCTTTAAAATTAGACATTCCACTGTACGCACTCGATCCCGATTTACTCTACTGGGGCACTAAAGCAGGCAGTCGGCAGATTTTCGCCGAATGTGGGTTACCCCATCCCGATGGGAGCGAGTTGGTATATAGCGATCTCGATCTCGCCCAAGTGACGGCAGATTTGTGGGCGCGACAACCCCACCTAAAACGGCTGGTAGTCAAGCTCAATGAAGGTTTTTCGGGCGAAGGTAACGCCATCCTCGATTTACGTCCCTTAGGCGATCCTAGCAGTCATTCAGAACGTATCCAGGCGATTTGTCAAGCATTCCCTCAAATGAGTTTTCAGGGACATCGCGAAACCTGGACGAACTTTCAGGGTAAAATCGGTCATCTCGGTGCGATCGTCGAAGCTTTTATCGAGGGCGAGGGCAAACAATCGCCCAGCGTACAAGGGTGTATTACACCAATGGGCACGGTCGAAATTCTCTCTACCCACGATCAGATTTTAGGCGGTTGCGACGGGCAAATCTTTTTAGGCTGTCAGTTTCCAGCCGCCGCAGGTTATCGGCTCCAACTTCAGGAATTAGGTTTAGAAATCGGGAAAAATTTGGCATCAAAAGGTGCGATCGAAAGATTTGCGGTAGATTTTATTGCAGTGCCGAATAATGAGGGTAAATGGGATTTACAGGCGATCGAAATCAATCTTCGCAAAGGTGGCACGACTCATCCATTTATGATGCTCAAGTTTCTGACTAATGGTGACTATCAAATGGATGATGGGCTGTTTTATTCTCAACAACGCACGCCTAAATATTATGTGGCATCGGATAATCTTCATCGCCCCGAATATCGCGGTTTACTTCCCAACGACTTGATGGATATTATCGCCCATCATCGGTTGCATTTCGATACTAGTACCGAGACGGGGACTGTTTTTCATCTACTGGGTTGTCTGTCGGAATTTGGTAAAGTCGGGCTGACTAGTATCGGTAATTCTATGGCTGAAGCTCAGGCAATTTATAATAAAGTCGAAGAAGTTTTAGATCTCGAAACTCAAATTGTTAATACGCGATCTTTACTGCCAATTTCCTGGAAATGTCGCTAGGTATCGATCCAACACTTCCCAATCGGTAATTGCTGCTTGCTGCCATTCTTCTTCCTCTGCCGATATTTGTTCGTCTAGAGCCAAACAAGCCGAAAGCATTGCTTGTTGCTGCTGTTTCTTCTGCCAAGCCGATAGCAATAATTCAATTAATTGGCTGCGGTTCTCCACTCGTTCGTCGATATACCGAACCAATTCATTGGGCAATGAAATAGATATCTTCACGATTTTGGTGCCAATACTACTTACAATGCCACTAGAAGGAACGATCGAGAAATTTACCGTACCTACGCGCTCAGAAATTGTAAAATCTCTGCATCGGTAGGTTGAGAATCGATCGCCCCAGCTTGTTGGGTAGTTAAAGCTCCTGCTGCTGCTGCATAACGAATTATTTGCGCGCCTGATGTTATTCCACTGCCTAATTGATGGATTAATCCGGCGACAAAAGCATCGCCAGCACCTGTCGTATCGATCGCTGCTACTTTAAAAGCAGGTTGAGATCCGCTCTCTCCATTCAACCAATATGCTAGCTCGTTACCACCATCTGTAACGAAAATTCCCAGCGCATTCGGTAAGTATTGCTGAAGCAATTGTGGAGAGGTTTCTTCATAGATTAATTCGGCTTCTTCTTTGGCAAACTTGACATAATGAGCTACTGCTAATAGTTGCTGAATCTGGGGAATTGCTGTTGTGGGCGATGTCCAAAAAGTCGGTCGCCAATTAATATCTACCACAATTTTTACCCCGTGGGTTGCGGCAAATTCTACCGCTTGCCAGGTACTCGCCGCGCTACTCGGATATGCTAAAGCAAGTGTCCCCAATAGTAAAAAATCAGCACCGATAAATAGTTCGCCAGCGACTTGACTCAATTGGCTATCGGCAAATTTGTCGGTGGGAATATCGCCAAAGCCACCAAAAACTCGATCGCCTCCAGCAGTTCTAATCACCTGAACCTGACGGGTGGGAGCTGTGGGATGATATTGGAGTCCGGTAATGTCTACACCCTCGCTAGCTAATTTAGCCGCCAATTTCGCGCCAGCTTCATCTTCACCGACACAGCCGATAAATCTCGATCGATCGCCCATTTTTACCAGCGCGCAGGCGACATTTGCAGGTGCGCCGCCCGGTAGTGGTGTCCAAGATTTGACGTGTTCGCTACTGACTCCGATCTCGCACGCTAATAAATCGAATAGAACTTCACCAAGACAAATGACCGTAGACATTTAGGGGGTGGGGGTAGAGGATAAGGTGGGAGGCTTAGGGATCGGGGAGAAGGGGAGACAGGGTAGATGGGTTGGGAGTTAAAATATCGATCGTCAATCGTAAATTCAATCGGAACTAAATGAAGATGGATGCTAATATCGACCGACTATTAACCAGTTATCATTATGACTTACCGGAGGAACTCATCGCGCAGACTCCCGTAGTACCGAGAGATCGATCGCGGCTATTAGTCATCGAACCCGATGAGGGGTATCAACATCGTCACTTTCATGAGCTTGGCGATTTTTTAGAGCCTGGAGATTTACTGGTATTTAATGATACTCGCGTGATCCCGGCTCGAATTTATGGTGCCAAAACCACTGGCGCACCTGTTGAAATTTTATTACTTTCAGAACGAGAGCATAATTGCTGGTTGGCATTGGTAAAACCCGGACGCAAGCTGAAAATCGGTACCCAAATTGTTTTTCCTTCGCACGATCCTCATGGGAAAATTTCCCAGATTACGGCGACGATTATCGATCGAGACGAGCAGACAGGCGGTAGATTATTGCGATTTGAATTACCAGATGATATACCGTTAATTCAAGTGCTGGCTGACTTTGGCGAACTCCCGCTACCGCCATATATTAATGCTACTACTTCTACTCCCGAACAGTACCAAACCGTCTATGCCAAAGTACCTGGAGCGGTAGCAGCACCGACAGCGGGGTTACACTTTACGCCCGAATTACTCGATCGATTGACAGCGCAGGGCATCCAGCAAGCTTATGTAACTCTACACGTTGGGGTGGGGACTTTTCGCCCGGTGGAAGCTGAAGATATTACCACCCACAAAATGCACCACGAATGGCTGACAATTTCTAGTGAGACGATCGATCTCATTCAAGCTACCAAAGCCTCTGGAGGTAAGGTATATGCAGTTGGAACTACAGCAGTCCGCGCACTAGAAACAGCGGCTCAGACGGGCGAATTGCTGCCTTACAGTGGCGATACGAATATCTTTATCTATCCCGGATATCAATGGCGCGTCGTCGATGGGCTAATTACTAATTTTCACTTACCAGGATCGAGCTTGATGATGTTAGTTAGTGCCGCGATCGGGAGGCAGCGATTATTAGACTTATATCAGATCGCGATCGAGGATCGCTATCGGTTTTATTCGTTTGGGGATGCAATGTTAATTCGATCGCAGATTTAACTCAAGTTGTTATCGATTGAAACGACAACGATTGAAACGCCAACGATTGAAATCGTGGCTAATGATGCGAAGTCCGCCTTCGCGGACTAAAATATCTAGTCCGCGAAGGCGGACTTTGCATTCCGAGGAGTGATTTTAATCACTTTGAGGTTAGGAGTAGCAACTTGGGTTATTTAAGATTGCAAAGCATTAATTCCCGCCCAGCATAACTTTACACCTCGATCGAGGACTATTTCTCGCCACTGCTGACTTTGGGGTACAAAAACCTCTAATAATTCTTCCTTTGCCCAATCGTTGGATCGATCTGCTGGGCTTCCCCACCAGTGAGCGCGATTTTCAGCGCGGAGTGCTTTCAAAACGCGCAACATGGAATACGTGCCAAATTCAGCCAGGATAAAATCATAGCGTCTATCGGCAAATTCAGCCTGACACCAGCGTCCGAGCGTCCCGCGCGGCTGATAAACTCGATCTTCGGCATCGAGTGTTAATAAGTCTCCAAATCGCTCGGCTAGCCATTGGTAACGTGGCGAATCGCTGGTGAGTTCGGCAAATAATTGATACGTTCCCCACTTACCCAAACCGGAATGTAAATCTAAATGAATTACCTGTTGCGCCGCTCCCAGCCAGCTCCGAAAATGAGTCGCGAGGATTTTTTGAGTTTGGGATGCAGCCTTACCCCCAAAAAATAAACCTTGGGGAAATTCATATTGTCCGACGGGTAAGGTACTTTTGAGCGCAGACATGCCATATCGACCGATCGCCCCTAGCGATTTTAGCAAAAAAGGTTCGAGTCTCGATGGTGCCGATCGCGGATTGAGAAAACCATCGAGCGATGAATACGCAGATGGCGCACCCGCATACACCTCATCCGTTAGCAGAAAATTGCGATTGAGGTCGATGTTATCTTCATTCCAGCGGCGATGCCAAGCACAACCAAAGGGATTGAGAGTGTGGATCGTGACGATCGCCAAATCTGAGGGTAATCGATCGGTTGCCAAATATCGATCGATTGTTGCCAATTGTACCGCCGAGCCAAATAAGCCTTCTGCGCCATGTAACCCGCTCGAAATTACTAGAGCTTTGCTGGCATTAGCATTGCCAAAAATTGCGACATCGATCGTCAAATTTTGCTCTTTAACTGGTACAGCCGCCGTAATTTCATAAGATTCGATCCGACCGCCATACCGCTCTGCTGCTGCTATCCAGCGCGATCGAGCCGTGAAATAATCCGGAGAAAAATAATTCATCAGCTAGCATTGTAACGAGTTTCAATCATAAAGCCATCTGGAGTGATAAAACTCTATAATCTTGCTCCACTTTCTTCCTTTCATCGTAAAGATAATATGTTGGTATCTTACAAATTCATTAAATTAATTAACTTATAAACAATTCTTGCCCCCACATTACCATCCCATTCAGCATTTCCCACTTCACAAACATCAAATCCAATTATCTCTCTTCCACTACGAATCACTTCGCGACATAAGCAAAAAGCTTGCTCTAATTCTAAACCACCAGGCACCGGAGTCCCCGTACTCGGACATAATTTTGGATCTAATCCATCAGCATCGAAACTAATATAAACTTTTGGAGGTAAATGTGCGATCGCCTCTTGGCAGATACTCATCCAAGTTATACCTGAATACATCTGTTGTTTGAGCAGCGAATCATAATATGCGATCGCGCGTCCATTCGATTGTTCGATCGTATCAGTTTCTACTTTAGATACATCCCGAATTCCCACTTGTACCAGTTTAGAAATTTGGGGGATTTTGAGCGCATTAAACATAATCGATGCATGAGAAAACTCAAAGCCTTCATAAGCATCGCGTAAATCTGAATGAGCGTCTACATGCAAGATGCCATAGTCGGGATATCGATCGGCTAAGGCTTGAATGTAGCCTAATGGCACGCTATGATCGCCACCGATGACACCGACTTTTTTACCAGCATTCATCGCGGCTTGAGTGCGATCGAACAACCACTGATTTAGATCCTTCCCAGCTTGATTTATCTTTGCTAAAACTGGTGTTAAATCTGGTTCTAAAGCTAGCGATTTGCCTTGCTCCAATCGATCGATAATTAATGCTGCTTGTTGACGATAATAATTATTTTTTGCCAGTAAATCTGGATCGATCTGTGGCATGTAGATCCCCCCCCGCCAACCTTGGGGATTATCGAAATCGTATAAGTCTAATTGGGGAGAAGCATCGAGAATTTGCTGGGGAGCTGCGGCTGTTCCAGGATTGTATGAAACAGTCACTTCCCACGGTACGCCAAAGACAATCGTTTGTGCTGAATCGTAATCGAACGGCAAGCCAAATAAATTGCCATTAACTTGCCCGACACCACTAGGATCGTAACCATCCAAATTATTCATCATCTCTCTAGTCTAACTAACTTGTGCCATCGCCCGAAGATGACGGAGCGAACGAATACACGCAGGGCAATCGCAACCAAACATGGCTGCGGCATCATCGCTTTCTTTATCGCTAAAATTGACAAAAGCGTCAGGATCTTTTGCTTCGGCTTCGGCTCTGGCAATGAGAGCCGCTCGCGGATCGGTGCTAGCTATGCGCGCTGTTTTGACACAGATGAGCCTGTTGTGAGTATTGACACAAAATTCATCTCGTTTTGCAGGCTTTGTTCCCGCTAGAGCGGGTTCTGTCGCCGCAACTATCGGCAAAATCGCCGTCAGAACAGTCGGTGCTGATAAAAAGAGAAGTAAAAATCTTTTCATAAATTAATTATTCTTAAAGATACAGGCTACTTAAACCCGAACATTAACCGATCGCCGCCAGGTAAGTCAACTGGCTGGTTACCAAAATTTTGCCCGCTCCGAGCCGAAAACTATCGATATCTGTATGTGCCAAAAGTGAATATTACACTCTTGGACTTAGTTTACTTTCCTTAATGTTCCCAGTTTTTGGGCTTTAGGCTCCACTTTAGGCTTTAGGAAATTTTACTTCTTACTTCCTCGACTAACTCAAACCGTTAGACTTAAACTTCTGCCACTGACTCGGCGGTGGTGTCAAAAACTCGTAGGCACCTGAAGCCGAGCCGTTGGCTGTCAGCACGATATCGAAAGATAAAGAGACGCGTAGCTCTTCCGTTTCATTCATGGTAACCGCATGATGCTGCTTGGCGGGAAACATTAATAATCGCCCTTCTACGGGTAAATAAGCTGCTTGAAGCTGGTTGAAGTAGTTATCTTCGGCAATAATATCGGTATTTTCACTACCCAACCCCGGACTCACCTCATTTACCCGTGCCTCGTCGATAAATACCAGTCGCCCCGGATCGTAAGTACCCTCGGCAGGTACTTTAATATAGTAAACAGCACTAATATGTGCCGTATTGTGGCAATGAGCACCGACTTCTTGCTCGGTGCGAGAGACGATCGGCCATGCTCGTTGAATATAGAGATCTACCTTATTTAGATCCACACCCAGCTCTAATAAATAGTTTGCTGTATGCGCCTCTACTTGCCCGACAATCCACGCAAAAGTCGGATTGGTATGAATCTGCTCTACGCCATGTAGATCGCCCGTCCACGCCATTTCTGGGTAATTGCGGCGTTCGGCACCAGATTGCTCTAGTTGCAGTACCTCAGCGAGTAAGGTTTGTTGATGTTTGGCGGCATCTGGCAGATCGTCATAATAAATCGCCAGTGGAAACAAAGTCTCGATCGGCATAAAAATTTTCCCCTTAAATATCGACATTTCCCCGATCGAGTGTAGCAACTAGCTGACCGAGATCGCGCTGTTTGCGAATAAATGTGAGCTAGGTAACAACTATCGAGTCATTAATGGGTAAAATAGATGTAGTGGTGCAAATTAAATTTCCGCTTAATCTCGGAATTTAGCACCAATGTCGAGTTAAATACATTTATTTCATGGACTCTAGTGCCCCCTCTGGCAAATCTAAAACCGAACCTCCTCCACAACACCAACACAAATGGGGAGAATTCTGGGGTAGCGCGATCGCGATTTTCACGCTAATTTTACCTGTCGCGGCGATCGTTCACTATTCACCAGCCAGCAGCGTTCAAGCTTTACCAACTTTACCACCAGCAGTAGTCACCGAATGAGTAAATAGACCGATTCGGATGCTGAAAAGTAATTAAGTGCGAGTATATCCAATTCCCAATCCCTAGTAAAATGCAAGCAGGGGCGATTCATGCCTCTGCGTATTTATATAAATTGGAGAATTTTGTTTTGGACTTATCGCTCATTCCCGCTCAACCTAAATTTGGAATTATCAACGTTTTAATCGAAATTCCTGCTGGTAGCAAGAACAAGTATGAATTTGATAAAGATATGAATGCCATGGCACTCGATCGAGTGTTATCCTCTTCCGTACAATATCCTTGCGATTACGGTTTCATCCCCAACACCTTGGGTAACGATGGCGATCCGCTCGATGGTATGGTGATGATGGATCAGCCGACATTTCCTGGTTGTGTGATTGCCTGTCGCCCGATCGGGATGTTAGAAATGATTGATGGTGGCGATCGTGATGAGAAAATTTTGTGCGTCCCCGATAAAGACCCCCGTTATGCGAATGTGACATCGCTCAAAGATATCGCCCAACACCGTTTGGACGAAATCTCTGAATTTTTCAAAACCTATAAAAATTTAGAAAAAAAAGTCACTGAAATTCTCGGCTGGAAAGATGTCGATGCAGTCATGCCACTAGTGCAAGAATGCGTTGCAGCAGCGAAGAAATAAACCTTTGCTGTCGTGGGGATGGATCTTTGACTCATCCCCCTTCACGAGAGAATTTACCCCGAATCCCGATCGAATCCGTTGGCAAAGCCTTTCGGAACGAAAATCGTCAACCACCAATGACCACCCCCCAACAACTATGCAACGCACGTTATTGGCTGCTAAAATTCACAGTTGTATGATTACAGATGCTAACCTTCACTACATGGGCAGCATTAGTATCGACGAGCTGTTATTGAAAGCAGTCGGCATTATGCCTTACGAGCAAGTGCATGTCGTTAATGTCAACAATGGCGAAAGATTTATTACCTATGCGATTGCGGCTGCGGCTGGTTCTGGCGCGATCGAGTTAAATGGAGCCGCCGCAAGATTGGGCGTAAAGGGCGATAAACTCATTGTGATGACTTATGCTCAATTTGAAACGTCTGAGTGCTTCAAACACCATCCTCAAGTAATCATCGTAGACGATCGCAATCAAATCATCGAACATAAATCCGAGATCCCAACTGGCTTGGGTTGAGTTAGTGGATAGTGGATTAATTTTGGAACGATCCTCTATCTCCCAGTCCCCCAGTCTCCCCGTTTCCTCGTCCCCCGTTCCCATCTTGCTAATAGTTGTCATTTGTTTGCCAATCCTGGTATAGTGTCCTAGAGCAGATTAATGACTACTTTTACTAATAAATTCAAATTGACTTCATTACCGAGTGAATTGTGGGCAAACTTAAAATAGAGTTGATTAATGGCTTCGATCTCCGAGATCTTGCTAGAAAGCAGACTATGAATAGCTTTCCCCAACGAATGAGGAATCCGATCGTCATGACAGTCGGTGGGTTTGGTTGCTGAACATTATGCCCCAAATCGAGCTAGTAATAAGAATAATTAGCAGTTATTGAGACAATCGCAATTTGAATGGCATCTATAAAATATGAGCAATCCGCAGCACAAACTCATTCGCCCCTTAACAGGTTATTTTCTCGGTTGGGGAGACGATCTCACAACCCATCGTTATATTAGACTGGGAACCGACGATCGTGGAGAGCTACTAGTCAAAGTTGCCAAGCGGTTGCGATCGCACATTCAAGATTGGCAGCCGGGGATGTTAGTAAATTTACTCACTCAAGAACGGATCGATCGAGTTACAGGTTGTCGAAAAATCAAAGTCAAACAATTATTTGTCACACCGAGTATCGATCGATCGGTGGATCTAATCGCCGATCCTATTGTCAGTACTCCAATAGCACCAACCAAAATTCAAGTTTGTCAGGGTTCTAGTTGTCGCCGTCGAGGTAGTGAGAAAATTTGTCAGATGATGCAAAAGCATGTAAAGCAAAACGATCTGACAGATAAAGTCCGGATTGAATCGGTGAAATGTCTCCACCAGTGTAAAGCCGCACCACAAGCGATCGTCATTAGTCCAAGCACGGCAGCAATTCCAGGGAAAACTCACTATCGCCAACTTCAACCCACCCAAGTGCAAGCACTTCTAGCCAAACACTTCCCAATTGCTAACAAATCGGAGTCGATCGGTTCTAATATAGTTGAAAGGATCGATAATTATTTTCAACAGTGGTCGATCTCTACAGCCACCGTTCTTCCGCAGCCCTGACTCATCGGTAATGAAAGACTTAAACCAAGATAAAGCGATCGATATCCTCCGCTCCCTGATGGAATTTGAATTAGCAGGCGTAGTGCGATACACACACTATGCTCTAATGGTAACTGGCCCTAACCGGATTCCGATCGTCGATTTCTTCAAAGCACAGGCATCAGAATCGCTCTTGCACGCCCAGCAAGTAGGCGAGATTCTGACTGGGCTAGAAGGTCATCCCTCGCTGCAAATTGCACCAATGGAGGAAAGTTACAAACATTCAGTTAGAGACATCTTACAAGAGAGTTTAGCCCACGAACGAAATGCATTAGACATGTACAAAAAACTCCTCGATATCGTCGAGGATGCGAGCGTTTATCTCGAAGAGTTCGCTCGAACGATGATCGGCACAGAAGAGTTACATAACATTGAAATTAAAAAAATGTTACGCGACTTTAGCTGAGACAATCGCAATTTTATTTCACTGTTTTCTAATTAAAAAATACTTACTTCCCATGACCCGAAAATTCAATTGGCTGGCGACGACCGCAGGTAGCATGTTAGCCATGCTGCTACTGATTACTGGTGCTCAAGCTGCCACATCTGGCTCGTTAGCCGCCAATTCTAACACTACTACGCTCGATTTATCCCAACAAAACCAGCTCATCGCCCTAAGTAGAAAGAAGAAAAAACGGCTCAAGCCCAAAGCCAAAAAAATGGCAACTACTAAGCGAGCAACTACCACACCAGTAACCACAACACCAGTAACTACCGCACCCACAACTACTACAACAGAGTTAACCCAAACAACACCCCCACCCGCTCCCCCAGAACCGACGGCACCCACGCAAGTTGCTCCCCCAGCAGCTACCCCACCAGCCGAACCAGCCAAAGCAGCAGAGCCAGCTCCCAACCAATTCTCGTTAACTACCAAACTGCAAGGACAAGTAATTTTTGGAGCGACGGGGACATTTGCTGGCGATTACAATCGCAATCCCGCCTTTGGAAATCGGACGAGGCTCGAACTCAAAACCGAGATCGGTAGCGGTACCCTCACCACCCGACTCCAAGCAGTAGGGTTGGGATCGTCTACTCAAAACCCTAGTGCAGGTACCCCTGCTGTCGCGACTAACGAAGGCAGCTTATCCTGGACTGATGGTACCACTGATAGCAAAATCGGCGTTGACGCACTTAAATATGAATATCCGCTCACCCCGCAAACACAGCTAGTCGTCGCCGCAAATGCTGGTGCCTCCGATGACTTTACCGATACAATCAATCCTTACTTTGATGGCGATGGTGCGAGCGGCTCGATTTCCACTTTTGGCAACCGTCCCTCGATTTACTATACAGTCCAAGGTCAAGGTGTTGGTATTAGGCACAAATTAAGCGATAGCACCGAACTTAGCGTCGGCTATTTAGCCCGGAGCGGTAACGATCCAGCGACAGGTAGTGGTTTACTTGGCGGTGGTTATGGTGCGCTAGCACAAGTCACCTTGAAAACGGGCGAAAACTCTAAAGTTGGTTTAACTTATACGCGGACTTTCAATTCCGATCCGGGTACGGGTAGTCTTAATGCTAACTTGGGTGGAATTAGTAATAACTTTGGGTTGCAAGGTTCTTTTCAACTGAGTCCCGAATTCGCCCTCGGTGGTTGGGCGGGATA
>NZ_JANPLS010000177.1:0-4314 GCF_031422475.1 Chamaesiphon sp. VAR_48_metabat_403 | reverse complement strand
GCCGATTTTGGAGTAAATCCTCGTCTGGCAACGAGCCAAGCAGCAAGAATAACACCAGTTCGCCCAACTCCACCAGAGCAATGAACTACCACCTTTTCATGCGATCGATCTGCCAGCTCTAAAAATGGTAAAATTCGATCGATAAGTAGTTGCGGATCTGCCACATGAAAATCCTCAATCGGTGCCCAACAGATGCGATCGATTCCAAAACTCGATCGATAAATACCTGCCAAATCTGAATATCGATCGATCTGAGCTGGCGACAATAAACAGCAGACTCGCTGAATATCTTGCGATCGCATAAACTCGATCCAGTCTCGAACTTGTCGATCGGTATATCCCGATCTAGCCGCACCAAAAACAATCGATTCATCTGCTGAAGCTGCGGCAAATTTGTACCTGTTATCGTGTTGCAAATGTCAACCGCTAAATAATTATAAATTTACTCGATCGGGATTAATTTTCTGGGCTAACAGCTCGATCGCTTGCGGTAGAATCAGATGCTCCTGAATCTGGATCCGTGCGTGCAAAGTTTCCGAGGTATCATTGGGTAAAACTGGGACTGCGGCTTGAACGATAATCGGCCCTGCATCGACTTCCAGACTGACTAAATGTACCGTACAACCTGTGATTTTAACTTTTGCGGCTAGAGCTTGCTCGATCGCGTGAATGCCTGGGAAACTAGGGAGTAAGCTGGGGTGAATATTAATCAGTCGATCGGGAAATGCATCGATTAAGACTTGGGTAATTACCCGCATCCAACCCGCCATCACCACGCATTCTACCTGATATGTTTGAAAAGTAGCGACGATTGCCCGATCGAGTTCCGCTCTGGTGGCATAATTACGATGATCGAGGAATACAGTGGGGATGCCGCGTTTTTGGGCGCGATCGATCGCCTGGATATCGGGTTTATTATGAATGAGTACGGCAATTTTGGCATGAAGATCGCCGTTTTCGATCGTGCTAGCAACTGCTTCAAAATTACTCCCACTTCCCGATGCCATGATGCCGAGGATGAGTGGAGATCCCGGTTGCAGATTAGTCGTGGGTGCGGGCGAAATTAGGCTGTATGTATCGGGCATGGATGTGAGGGTATAACATAGTCAATCGCCGTGTCTGCATCGATACTGGCTAATTTTTGAGCGAGTCATCGAAACACTTTCCCTATTTTAGGTCGATCGGTCTATCGAATCTTACCAGTTCGAGCGAATCTGACGATCGATCCGACACAGCCGCTCGCCATCACAAAGCTGTATCTTCAAAACTTGAAGATGTAATCTTCGAGTGGGTACAATAAGCAAGAAATCGATCGGGTAACTTGTCAACCTGTCAAATGCGTTTATCTATTGGAATATGAGTTATACAGAAACTATCGAAAAGTCATCAACCATCCGCAAACTCGCACCCAATTACCGCGTGTTGCTACATAATGATGATTTTAATGGCATGGAACATGTAGTTGAAGTTTTAATAACTACAGTTCCCCATCTCTCGGCACCTCAAGCAATTAATATTATGATGGAAGCCCATCAATATGGCATGGCACTGGTAATTACCTGCAACCAAGAACATGCCGAACATTACTCCGAAGTCTTAAAAAGTCACGGCTTAACTAGTACGATCGAGCCAGCAGACTAATTTAAGCACGAGCTAGACATCGATCGCCAACCAGATCCAATTACCCAAAACCCGATAAAATCGAGATTTAAAGTCGATCGCCAATTAAGCTAATCTAATAGCGATGGCTAGAAATTGTGAATCTCGAACGACAATGCTAAATCTCAGTCAGATTAAAAATTATCCAGCACCAGGTAGAATGTTAAGCTTTCTCCTGGTGCTAATTATATTATGGTTGCCAGGGCTAGCATTAATATATGCCGTCATGGGGAGTACTCAAAATCTCGAAGATCCCGGTACTAAAAATTTACTCTCGATCCTGACTATGGGATTACTCGCGATCGAATTTATCGCCTTACTACCCTGGTGGGGACGCAAAGTATATCAGCACCCCAACTTATACTATCGATATGGGTTGGTGTTCACGCGCCAGAATGGATTATTATTGCTTAAAGGACTCGCGATCGGAGCGTGTTTTACATTCGCACTATTTGTCATTCAAGGGTTACTCGGCTGGCTAATATGGCAACCCCCACGATTATCCATTCTTCAATTAGCACTAGAAGGTTCGGCAACTTCTCTAGGTGTCGGGTTAGCTGAAGGGCTATTTTTTCGAGGCTGGATGTTAGATGAATTAGAACGAGACTATACCCTGACGATCGCGTTAATTGTCGATGCCGGATTATATGCATTGTTGCATTTTCTCAAGCCAATCCCGGCGATCCTGGCATCGCTTCCCGAATTTCCCGGACTGTTTTTGCTCGGCACCGTAGTTATTATTGCCAAACGCCAACATCGCAATCTGCTCGGCATGTCGATCGGGCTTCATGCTGGTATGGTCTGGGCTTATTATGTAATTAATGTCGGGCAAATGGTCAAATATTCCGGTCGAGTTTCAGACTGGATTACCGGAATTAATGGCAATCCCATTTCTGGTTTACAAGGATTAATTTTCTTGTCAACTTTAATAGCTCTAATCTCTAAATTCTCTGGCAAAGTCGAAGAACGCATTTAGATTTTAGATTTGAGGTTTTGGATTTAAAATATTCTTACTCCCAACTCTCTGCGCGATCGAGCCAAATAGCTGCTATACTAGTACATTGTGGCTTTTTTGCCTACCAAAGATTAATTATTAGTTAATTCGAGCGGATTTAAGTATGACAAAGCGTACTCTCGGCGGTACTAACCGCAAACAGAAAAGAACATCGGGATTCAGAGCGCGGATGCGTTCTCGGACTGGACAAAAAGTCATCAAAGCGCGGAGAGCCAGAGGTCGGCATCGCCTGTCTGTATAGGTTCACACTTACAGATAGAGTAACAACTCGTGTCATTGCCCAAACCCCATCGACTCAGACGCAGGCAAGATTTTCAGAAAGTTTATCAGTATGGCAAACGTCATCAACAAGTGCATCTGACGCTTAGAAGTTTGCGACACTTGGCAAACTCTCCTACCGAAAATCTACCTGCTACTCGATTTGGGATTTCTGTAAGTCAAAAAGTTAGTAAAAAAGCAGTAATTCGCAATCTGCTCAAACGACAGGTGAAAGCGGCTCTGCGTCAACTGTTGCCGCAAATTACCAGCGGCTGGTCGGTGGTAATTGGAGTCCGACCTTCAGCACAGGGGTGCGAATATGTCGAAATTTTGCGAGAATTAGAGCAGTTGTTGGTAGCCGCCGAGGTACTTGATGGGCATTAAAGAAGAAACATTTTACGAAGGTGGTCCCCATATTGGGGACTTGATTTTTCATGTGGTTTTAATACCACTAATAGTTTTCATTCCTCTGGCAATCGGATCGATTGTCAGAGCGATCTGGCTGCGGTATAAAATTACCGATCGCCGAATTTCAGTCATTGGTGGTTGGATGGGCAAAGATCGTACCGATCTAGTTTATTCGGAAATTACTGACGCAGTAACTATCCCCCGTGGGTTAGGATTTTGGGGAGACATGGTAGTTACCCTTAAAGATGGTAGCCGCTTGGAATTGCGCTCGATCCCTCGCTATCGCGAAATCTACGACTATATCAACGAGCGGGTACTTGCCAAAACTGGCTTACCCCTATTGAGCGTAACCGAAAAAGCCGAAGCCGCCACTCAAACCACCTAAATTAGGGAATAGGGGATAGGGAATAGAGACGAATATTCTCTCTCCTACTTCCCATTCTCTAACCCCTATCCCCTATCCCCTATCCCCTAACCTCTAGTTGACAATGGACTTCGGAATCGGAT
Source organism: Chamaesiphon sp. VAR_48_metabat_403 (assembly GCF_031422475.1). Taxonomy (NCBI): domain Bacteria; kingdom Bacillati; phylum Cyanobacteriota; class Cyanophyceae; order Gomontiellales; family Chamaesiphonaceae; genus Chamaesiphon; species Chamaesiphon sp. VAR_48_metabat_403. Next base: position 467 of record NZ_JANPLS010000177.1, on the reverse strand, counting down.
TTATTTCCAACAATATCATGTTGCCGATCGTAGATTTTTTCTACGGAATCGTGCCAAGCTACGGTTTAGCAATCGTCGCGCTGACATTAGTGATTCGGTTTGCACTCTACCCATTAGGTGCAGGTTCGATCCGCAACATGCGTAAAACCAAAATCTCTCAGCCGTTGATGCAAAAACGGGTCAAAGAAATTCAGCAGAAATTCAAGGACGACCCCACCAAGCAACAACAGGCAATGAGTGATGTCTATAAGGAGTTTGGCAACCCCTTAGCTGGTTGTTTGCCAGTGGTATTGCAAATGCCTGTTTTGTTTGCGTTGTTCGCCACCTTGCGGGGGTCGCCATTTTCTAATGTCGATTACAACGTCAACTTACAAATTGTCCCCACAGCAGAAATCGCTCAGGTTCAGCCCCAAGTTTTTACTAGCGAACCGCACAATATTTATTTCGATACCAACATCCACACTCCC